>NZ_JBYSXL010000109.1:0-10234 GCF_058782155.1 Methylobacterium sp. FW306-05-D | reverse complement strand
CCCCGACCCCGGCCGCCCTGTTCGACCGCCTCGAGGTCAACGCCAAGGCCAATTAAGTCCCAAGGCCATCGAGCCCGACGCCCATCGGGGCCGGCCGGGCCGGGGTCACGCCGCCCGGCGGACCGGGGCGGTGGCCGCCACGCAGGCCTGCGCCAGGGCGTCGGTGGCGTCGAGCAGGACCGCGCCCCGGGGCTCCGCCGGGTCGGCCAGGGCGAGCGGGATCTCGGTGCAGGCCATCACCACCTGCCGGCAGCCGTCCGCGACCAGCGCCGCGGCCGCGGCCTGCAGGAGGGGCCGGGCCTCGGCGCCCCGCCCCGCCTTGACGAGGCGGACCGCCCGCATCACCGCCGCCTGGTCCGCGGGCGCGCGGCAGGTGAAGCCGTGGCGGCCGAGATGCCGGGGATAGAGCCCCGCCCGGAGGGTGCCGTCGGTGGCGAGCAGGCCCACCGGCCCGCCCGCCAGGCCCCGGCGGGCGAGCGCCGCCGCCACCGCGTCGACGATGTGCAGGATGGGGACGGGCGTCAGCGCCTGGAGCGCCCCGTGCCAGTGATGCGCGGTGTTGCAGGGGATCGCCATGCGGGTGGCGCCGGCGGCCTCCAGGCGGCGCAGGGCCAGGGTCATCGCCGGCAGCGGGTCGGGCCCCTGCCCCAGGATCGCCCGGGTCCGGTCGGGAATGTCGGCGGCCTGGGCCGCCATCACGGCGACATGGTCCTGATCACGGGCGGCGGGCGTCGCCTCCACGAGTTTCCGCAGGAAGTCCACCGTCGCCATCGGCCCCATGCCGCCGAGCACGCCCAAGATCTCGCGTCCCGCCATCGCCCCGTCCTCGTCGTGCGTCCCGACGGAGGGATGCGCGAAGACCGGCGCGGGGGCCAATGCCGAGTCGGAACGCCCCATGCGGGTTCGGACTAACCCGACCCAAGCATCATGCGGGTTCGGACTAACCCGCCCCGAGCGTCACGCGGGTCCGGACGGACCCGCCCCATGGGTCTCATACGGGTCCGGACGGACCCGTCTCGGCCGCCGCCCAGATCGCCGCCACGGCGGCCCGCGTCCTGGGCCCGTGGGCCTGGGCGGCGTTGCGGTAGAGGCGGATCTCCAGGGGCACCGCGGGTCCCGCCGTGACGAGGCGGCCCTCGGCGAGTTCGCGGGTGACGAGGCTGCGCGGCACGAAGGCGAGGCCATGGCCCTCCAGCGCCATGCATTTCAGGGCCTCGGCCATCGGGTTGGCATGGGCCACCGGCCCCGGCGGCAGGCCGAGCTCGGCCTCGGCGAGCTGGCTGACGCGCCCCAGGAAGGAATCCCGTCCGTACCCGAGGCGCGGCACCGGCCCGTCCTGCGCCAGGCCCGGGCTGCGCACCGGAACCAGCGCGTCGGCGCCGACGACCCGGTGGGGATAGAGCGCCGGGTCGAGGGGGATCGGCACGCCCGGATGGTGGAAGGTCAGGAGGAAGTCCGAGCCGCCCTCCACCAGGGCCTGGAGGCAATCGTGGAAGTCGTCCGGCAGGAGCCGCGTCGCCACCGGTCCCGTGCGCGCGGCGAGGGTCCGGAACCAGGCGGGGAAGAACGTCAGCGCCAGGGTGTGCAGCCCGGCGATGCGCACCAGCGGCTCGGCGGATTCGAGGCCCGCGCGCAGGTCCGCCCGGGCGCCGAGGAGCACCCGCACGCTCTCCTCGGCGGTGTCGCGGAAGCGGCGTCCCTCCGGGGTCAGGGTGGTGGGATAGGTGCTGCGGTCGACGAGGTTCACCCCGAGCCAGAGTTCCAGGGCCCGGATGCGCCGGCTGAAGGCCGACTGGGTGACGTGGCGGGCCTCCGCCGAGCGGGAGAAGCTGCGGGTCTGGGCGAGGCTGAGGAAGTCCTCCAGCCACTTCAGCTCCACGATGTCGGTCCCACGACGCGCGCCCGCGCCGGTTCACGCGAGTTCGCGCACCACCACCCGGCCGCGCTCGGCCGAGAGGGCGAGGCGGCCGCTCTTCAGAGCCAGGGCCTTCTCGCCGAACAGCGCCCGGCGCCAGCCATGCAGCACGGCCACGTCCGCCGCGTCGTCCTCCGCGATGGCCTCGAGGTCGTCCACCGTGGCGATGATCTTGGGGGCGACCCCTTCCGTCTCGCAGACGGCCTTCAGCAGGACCTTGAGCAGTTCCACCAGCGCCCCGTTGCCGCCGCGGCTGCGGGTGCGCTCGGGCAGCGCGATGTCCGAGAGGTCGCGGGTAAAGCCGCGCTCCACCGCCGCCAGGATGTCGGTGCCGGTCCGCGAGCGCTCGAAGCCGGCGGGGATCGAGCGCAGGCGCCCCAGCGCCTCGACGCTGCGCGGGGCCGAGGTGGCGACGTCGATCACCGCCTCGTCCTTGAGGATGCGGCCGCGCGGCACGTTGCGGTTCTGAGCCTCGCGCTCGCGCCAGGCGGCGACCTCCATCAGCACCGCAATCTCGCGGGGCTTGCGCATCCGGCCCGACAGGCGCCGCCAGGCCGAGCCCGGGTCGGCCTTGTAGGTGTCTGGCGAGGTGAGCACGCTCATCTCCTCGTCGAGCCACTCGCCGCGGTCGGTGGAGAGGAGCTGGCCCGCCAGCACCTCGTAGACCTTCACCAGGTGGGTGACGTCCGAGAGGGCGTAGCTGAGCTGGGCGTCCGAGAGCGGCCGGCGCGACCAGTCGGTGAAGCGCGAGGACTTGTCGATCTTGGCCTTGGCCACGTCGTTGACGAGCTGCTCGTAGGAGACCGAGTCGCCGTAGCCGCAGACCATGGCGGCGACCTGGGTGTCGAAGAAGGGCTGCGGCAGCAGGCCCCCGAGGAGCCAGATGATCTCCAGGTCCTGTCGGGCGGAATGGAACACCTTCACCACGCCCTCGTCGGCCATCAGCGCGAAGAACGGCGCGAGGTCGAGATCGGGCGCGAGCGGGTCGACGAGCACCCCCGTCCCGTCCGGCGCCGCCATCTGGATGAGGCAGAGCTTCGGATAGTAGGTCGTCTCGCGCATGAACTCCGTGTCGACGGTCACGAAGGAATGGGCGGACAGGCGGGTGCAGGCCTCGGCCAGGGCCGCAGTGGTGGCGATCAGATCCATGAATCGGCTATACCGAAGGTTCTCGTCCCAGGCGAGGGACGCCGGACCCGGTCACCAGAATTCGCGCCCGCGAATACCTCTAGGCGGCGACCTCGCGCGGCCCGTCGCGCGTCTTGACCGGGCGCCGCCGCGCCGCCAGCGCCCGGACACGGGCCGCGCGCTCCCGGCGCTGCGCCTCGGCCCGGGCGAGGAGCCAGTCGAGGATGCCGGCCTCGATCCGCGTGGCGCTGGCCGGGTCGGTGAGCCGGCGGATGCGGTCGGCGCGAAAGCCCCGGTAGCCGCCCCGGCCCCGGTCGATGCCGCCCAGGAGCGTCCGGCCCGGCCCGAGCTTCAGCTCGCGCGCCTCCACCCGCCGGGTGCTCCAGGCCCCGCGCGAATCCTCGTAGACGATCTCGAAGGTGCCCTCGAGGGGCAGGATGCGCCACCGGCCCTCCTGCCGCTCGCCCGTGGCGGGCGCGGCGGCGGCCCCGGAAGCGGCCGCGGGAGCCTCTGCCCCGGCCTGCCGCAGAATGTCGAAAAAAGCGTTGGAATTCATGGGACTAATATGGGAATCACCCGGTCCTTCCGGAAGGGTTCCGGGGCCGCGTCCACGGGGTTTCGGCGGCCTTCGGGCCTCCCCCGCGCATCGCCGTCGCCTTGACTTCACCTCCCCCGCGTGAATGGTGCGCCGCTCAATCCCCAAAGCCCGTGATCCGTCAGCCCGTTATGCAGCAGCCCGTCATGCACCGTTACCGGACCCATACCTGCGGGGCGCTCCGGCCGTCCGATGTCGGCCAGAGCGTCCGCCTCTCCGGCTGGTGCCACCGTATCCGCGACCATGGCGGCGTGCTGTTCATCGACCTGCGCGACCATTACGGCCTGACGCAATGCGTGGTGGATTCGGATTCGAAGGCCTTCCAGGCGGCCAACGCGGCGCGCTCGGAATGGGTCATCCGCATCGACGGCCGGGTCCGCACCCGCCCCGCCGGCACCGAGAACCCGGACCTGCCCACCGGCACGCTGGAGGTCTACATCGACGACCTCGAGGTGCTCGGCCCCGCGGGCGAGCTGCCGATGCCGGTCTTCGGCGACCTCGACTACCCGGAGGAGACGCGGCTCAAGTACCGCTTCCTCGACCTGCGGCGCGAGAAGCTGCACGCCAACATCATGAAGCGGGGCGCGATCATCGATTCGCTCCGCCGCCGGATGCGCGAGGGCGGCTTCTTCGAGTTCCAGACGCCGATCCTCACCGCCTCCTCGCCGGAGGGCGCGCGCGACTACCTCGTCCCCTCCCGCGTCCACCCGGGCAAGTTCTACGCGCTGCCGCAGGCCCCGCAGCAGTTCAAGCAGCTGACGATGATCGCGGGCTTCGACCGCTACTTCCAGATCGCGCCCTGCTTCCGCGACGAGGATGCCCGCGCCGACCGGTCCCCGGGCGAGTTCTACCAGCTCGACATCGAGATGAGCTTCGTCACGCAGGAGGACGTGTTCCAGGCGGTGGAGCCGGTGCTGCGCTCGGTCTTCGAGGAATTCGCCGAGGGCAAGCGCGTCACCGGCACCTTCCCGCGCATCCCCTATGCCGAGGCGATGCTGAAATACGGCGTCGACAAGCCGGACCTGCGCAACCCGCTGATCATCGCCGACGTGACGGCCGAGTTCGCCCGCGAGGACGTCGCCTTCAAGGCCTTCAAGGGCGTGATCGCGTCCGGCGGCGTGGTCCGGGCCATCCCCGCCACGGGGGCGGCGACCCAGCCGCGCTCGTTCTTCGACAAGCTCAACGACTTCGCCCGCGCCGAGGGCGCCCCGGGCCTCGGCTACATCATCTTCGAGGACGACGGCGGCACGCTCACCGGCAAGGGCCCGATCGCCAAGTTCATCCCGGCCGAGGTCCAGGCCCTGATCGCGGAGAAGACCGGCACCAGGGCCGGCGACGCGGTGTTCTTCTCGGCCGGCACCGAGGCCAAGGCGGCGGCCCTCGCCGGCAAGGCCCGCATCCGCATCGGCGACGAACTCGGCCTGTCCGACAAGGACCAGTACGCGTTCTGCTGGATCACCGACTTCCCGATGTACGAGTGGAACGAGGACGAGAAGCGGATCGACTTCTCGCACAATCCGTTCTCGATGCCGAACTTCGACCGGGAGGCGTTCCTCGCCCTCGACCCGGCGGATGCCGAGACGATCCTGAACATCAAGGCGTTCCAGTACGACATCGTCTGCAACGGCACCGAGCTGTCCTCGGGCGCGATCCGCAACCATCGCCCCGACGTGATGGAGAAGGCCTTCGGCATCGCCGGCTACGGCGTCGCGGTGCTGGAGGAGAAGTTCGGCGGCATGCTCAACGCCCTGAAGCTCGGCGCCCCCCCGCACGGCGGCATCGCGCCGGGCATCGACCGCATCGTCATGCTGCTCTGCGGCGAGCAGAACCTGCGCGAGGTCGTGCTGTTCCCCATGAACCAGCGCGCCGAGGACCTGATGATGGGGGCGCCGGCCGAGGCCACGCCGAAGCAGCTGCGCGAGCTCCACATCCGCCTCAACCTGCCCGAGAAGAACGCCTGAGGCGCAGCCGTCCTCGGGCCGCTCCCGCACGGGGGCAGCCCGAGACGGTGGGCTCACGGGACTCCACGCGCATGACCGTCCTCCGGCCCGGCGAGGCCCTGGCCCGCGCCGTCGAACTCCTCGCGGCGCAGGGCTTCGCGGTGGTGGCCCGCAACACCCGGGGCGACAGCGTCTACCTCAAGCCGGGCCCCGACCCCGAGGCCTGTGCCTTCGCCCTGCGGGTCTCGAACCATGCCCGCACGCCGAAGCAGCGCAAGAACCATCCCGACGCCATCACCAGCCTCGTCCTGCGCGACCCGACCTCCGAGGCGGCGCTGGCGGCATCGGTCGCGGTGGCGGTGCGGAATTTCGCCGGTGAACGGGCCAAGCGCGAGCGGGCACATCCGGTATGATCGGGACGCCCGAGGCGTGATTCCCGACTCACGGGAGCCGACGCCGTTCCCGCTGGAGGACGCGTCGGCCTGAGGCTTCAGCCCTCGGCCGGAGCCGCGTCGCGAAAATACGGCTCCACGGGGCCCTTGAGCTTCACCGTCATCGGGTTGCCGGCGCGGTCCAGGGTCTTGCCGGCCGAGAGGCGGACCCAGCCCTCGCTGACGCAGTATTCCTCGACATTGGTCTTCTCGACGCCCTTGAAGCGGATGCCGATGCCGCGCTCGAGGATCTTCTCGTCGTAGTACGGGCTGTTGGGATTCACAGCGAGGCGGTCGGGGGGCGTGTCGGACATCGTCGCGGGCCTTGGATCGTTTCACGTCGTGTGGAGCGGGAGCGCAAGCGGGTACGGGATTCGGCGCCTGCCCGCAACGCCGGGCCGATTCCGGAGCCCCGGCAGGAACGCAATCCGCCCCGCGCAGGACCATGGTCCGCCCCGCGATGGAACAAAATGCGCCGATCGTCAGCGTCGGGCCGCGGTCCGGACGCGACAGGAAGGCCCCGCCGTAGGAGTTTGTGCCGGAGGGAAAACCGGCCCGGAGGGCGGGCGGGCACGGTCGTTCCGGGTCTCCGCGCGCGGGTTGCGCCCATCCGGCAGCCGGTGCAACAGGAGCCCGCAAGCGAAGATCCCGCCGATGATGGGAGACGCGCTCCGACGCCGGGGCAGCGCGCAATCCTGAGGAGGACGACCATGGGCGACAATATGTCCGACGATCTCAAGTCGGGAGCGCTCGTCTATCACCGACTGCCGCGGCCCGGGAAACTGGAGATCCAGGCGACCAAGCCGCTCGGCAACCAGCGCGACCTCGCGCTCGCCTATTCGCCCGGCGTCGCCGCCGCCTGCATGGCGATCCACGAGGATCCGCAGGAGGCCGCCACCCTCACCATCCGCCAGAACCTCGTCGCGGTGCTCACCAACGGCACGGCCGTGCTCGGCCTCGGCGATATCGGGCCGCTCGCCTCGAAGCCCGTGATGGAGGGCAAGGCCGTCCTGTTCAAGAAGTTCGCCGGCATCGACGTGTTCGACATCGAGGTCGCCCAGCACGACGTCTCCAAGCTCGTCGACGTGGTCTGCGCCCTGGAGCCGACCTTCGGCGGCATCAACCTCGAGGACATCAAGGCGCCGGAGTGCTTCGAGGTCGAGGAGCAGTGCCGGGCCCGGATGAACATCCCGGTCTTCCACGACGACCAGCACGGCACCGCGATCATCGTGGCGGCCGCCGTCCTCAACGGCCTCGAGCTCGCCGGCAAGCAGCTCTCGGACGTCCGCATCGTCACCTCGGGCGCGGGCGCGGCGGCGCTGGCCTGCCTCAACCTGCTGGTGTCGCTGGGCGCCCGCGTCGAGAACATCACCGTCACGGACATCAAGGGCGTGGTCTACAAGGGCCGGCCCGAGCTGATGGACCGCTGGAAGGACGTCTACGCGCAGGAGACGCAGGCCCGGACGCTCGCCGAGGTCATCCCCGGCGCCGACGTGTTCATCGGCCTCTCGGCCGGCGGCGTGCTGAAGCCCGAATACCTGGAGAAGATGGCCGACAAGCCGCTGATCATGGCGCTGGCCAACCCCTATCCCGAGATCATGCCGGACCTGGCGCAGGAGAAGCGCCCCGACGCGATGATCTGCACCGGGCGCTCGGACTTCCCCAACCAGGTCAACAACGTCCTCTGTTTCCCCTACATCTTCCGGGGAGCGCTGGACGTCGGCGCCACCTCGATCAACGAGGAGATGAAGCAGGCCGCCGTGAAGGCGATCGCGGCGCTCGCCCGCGAGACGCCTTCCGACGTGGTCGCCCGCGCCTATGGCGGCGAGGCCCGTCCCTTCGGTCCGCGCTCGCTGATCCCGAGCCCGTTCGACCCGCGCCTGATCCTGCGCATTGCCCCCGCCGTGGCCCAGGCCGCGATGGATTCGGGCGTCGCCGGGCGTCCCCTGGAGAACGTCCAGGCCTATACCGACAGCCTCGACCGCTTCGTCCACCGCTCGGGCTTCATCATGAAGCCGATCTTCTCCAAGGCGAAGGAGAACCCCAAGCGGGTCATCTATACCGAGGGCGAGGACGAGCGCGTGCTGCGCGCCGCCCAGGCGATCTGCGAGGACAAGGTCGCGCGGCCGATCCTCGTCGGCCGGCCCCGGGTGATCGAGACCCGGATCAAGCGCTTCGGCCTCTCCCTGAAGCAGGGCGTCGACTTCGACCTCATCGATCCCGAGGACGATCCGCGCTACCGCGACTACGTCGCCACCTACCTGGAGGCCGCCGGACGGCGCGGCATCACGCCTGACGCCGCCCGCACGCTCGTGCGCACCAACAACACCGTGATCGGCGCCATCGCCGTGCGCCGCGGCGAGGCGGACGCTCTGATCTGCGGCCTCGAGGGCCGCTTCGAGACCCGCCTGCGGGTGATCCGCGACGTGATCGGCCTCGCCCCCGGCGTGCTCGACTTCGCCGCCATGAGCCTGATCGTCACCAAGGAGGGCGCCTACTTCCTCGCCGACACCCATGTCCGCACGGACCCCAGCGCCGAGGAGATCGCCGACGTCGCCGTGGCCTGCGCCGAGCATGTCAGCCGCTTCGGCCTGACCCCGAAGATCGCGCTCCTCAGCCACTCGGATTTCGGCCAGTCGGATTCGCGCTCCGCGGTGAAGATGCGCACCGCCCTGGGGCTGATCCGCGAGCGCCGGGCCGACCTCGAGGTCGACGGCGAGATGCAGGCCGATTCCGCCCTCTCGGAGATGATCCGCGACCGGGTGATGCCGGCCTCGCGCCTGAAGGGGGCGGCCAACGTGCTGATCCTGCCGAACCTGGATGCGGCCAACATCGCTTTCCAGTTCGCCAAGGTGCTGGCCGACGCGCTGCCCGTCGGGCCGCTGCTCATCGGCCCGGCCAAGCCCGCCCACATCCTGTCGCCCTCGGTCACCGCCCGCGGCATCGTCAACGTCACGGCCGCCGCCGTGGTCGAGGCGCAGGCGGCCGAGGTCGGCGCCAGCCCGGTCCTGGCCGAGCCCGGCGTCGGGCCGACCTCGGCATAGGCGGGGGCGGCGACGGCGTCCGGCAAGGGGGAGACCCGAGCGCCGGACGCAGGGGCGGCGGCCGATCCGCCGCCTCGCCCCGGCCGCCCAAATGCGATAGCCCTTCGCGTGAGGAGCGTGCGACGGCCGGGCGCTGGTCCGGTGCGTCGTCGCGGCACGGGAGACACGGGATGCAACTCGGCATGATCGGCCTCGGCCGGATGGGCGGCAACATCGTCCGCCGGCTGCTGCGGGATGGGCATCAGGCGGTGGTCTTCGACCAGAACCCGGAGGCGGTCGCCGCCCTGGTGGCGGAGGGCGCGACGGGCGCGGACAGCCTCGAGGACTTCGTCGCCAAGCTCTCCGCCCCCCGTGCCGCCTGGGTGATGCTCCCGGCAGGGCCCATCACCGAGGCCACGGTGAAGACCCTCGGCGGCCTGATGGCCGCGGACGACATCGTCATCGACGGCGGCAATTCCTTCTACAAGGACGACATCCGCCGCGCCGCGGAACTGAAGGGCGCCGGCATCCACTACGTCGACGTCGGCACCTCCGGCGGTGTCTGGGGCCTGGAGCGCGGCTACTGCATGATGATCGGCGGCGACAAAGCCGCCCTGGAGCGCCTCGACCCGATCTTCCGGACCCTGGCGCCCGGCCTCGGCACCATCCCCAAGACCCCGGGCCGCGAGGGCCGCGACCCGCGGGCGGAGGCGGGCTACATCCATGCCGGCCCGAGCGGGGCGGGCCACTTCGTCAAGATGGTCCATAACGGCATCGAGTACGGCCTGATGCAGGCCTATGCCGAGGGCTTCGACATCCTCCGGCACGCCAATTCCGAGGATCTGCCCGAGGCCCAGCGCTTCGACCTGAACATCGGCGACATCGCCGAAGTCTGGCGCCGCGGCAGCGTGGTCTCGTCCTGGCTCCTGGACCTCACCGCCGGGGCGCTCGCCCAGGACGAGCACCTGGAGACCTTCACCGGCTTCGTCGCCGATTCTGGGGAGGGGCGCTGGACCCTGAACGCGGCGATCGAGGAATCGGTGCCGGCCAACGTGCTCTCGGCCGCCCTCTACGCGCGCTTCCGCTCCCGCGAGGAGGCGAGCTACGCCGACAAGCTGCTCTCGGCCATGCGCAAGGGCTTCGGCGGCCATCAGGAGCCGAAATAGCGCCGGGGCCTCCCCGGCCCCCCTGCTCCTGTGCCC
>NZ_JBYSXL010000108.1:0-10348 GCF_058782155.1 Methylobacterium sp. FW306-05-D | reverse complement strand
GGCCTCGGGGGCGATCGGGGCCGAGGCCATCACCTCGAGGGCGCCGATGAGGTCGTCGTCGCTGCCCGCGGGCTCGGTGCCGGTGGCTTCGAGGTCGGCCAGGATCGCCTTGAGCCGGTCGAGGGTGACGAGGATGAGGCTGACCGCGGCGCCGGTGACCGGCATGCCGTCGCGGAACTGGCCCATCAGGGTCTCGGCGGCGTGGGCCAGCGCTTCCAGGCGGGGCAGGCCGAGGAACCCGCAGGTGCCCTTGATGGTATGGACGAGGCGGAAGATGTTCCGCAGGATCGTCTGATTGTTCGGATCCTGCTCGAACCGGACCAACTCGGCATCGACCGTGTCGAGGTGCTCTGCGCTCTCGGTCAGGAACTCACGCAACAAGTCGTCCATGAGGGATACTCGGTCCATACGCGCACTACAGTCTGTGCAGGACCGACCTTGCACCCGAACCGGTTAGGGAAGGGTTTCATCCCGACGGACAATGCGGGAAACCGCGATAATATTTGTCGATCTCCCGAATTGCCCTGACTTGTCGCCGGTGCCGGGCCGCCGGCCTCAGGCCAGGGCGGTCTCGGGCGGCTCGGAATCCGACGGCCGGTCGACCTGCGGATCCGCCGGGGCCGCGGCCGGCGCCTCCGGCAGCGCGGCGGCGACGGGGGTCGCCTCGATCGTCACGGTGTCGCCCTCGATGGAGAAGCGCACGTCCATGGCCGCCGCGCGGGCGACGAGGCCGGCATAGAACGGCAGGATGCCGTGGGCATCGACGGTGCCGTTCTCCGGCGTGCCGGCTATCATGTCCTCGACATGGGCCGGGATGCGGGCATGCGAGCCCTTGCTCTTCAGGACCAGGGTCGGCGCCTCGCCGTCGCCCCGCACCACCACGTCGATGAGGCCGCCGCGCGGGATCGCGCTCTGGGCGATCATCACGAGGTTCAAGAGGAGCTTGACCTTGTTCTTCGGGTAGAGCGCCTGGGGCGCGCTCCAGGCGAGCTGCGTCTTGTCGTCGGCGAACATGCCGCGCGAGACCTTCTCGGCATCGGCGAGGTCGATCGAGGCCCCGGCCGAGCCGGCGGCGCCGAAGGCGATGCGGGCGAACTGCAGGCGGGCGGAGGCCTGGCGCGCGCTCTTGGCGATCAGCTCCAGGGCGAATTCCCGCATGGAGGCGTCGCTCTCGTCCTCCAGGACCTCCAGGCCGTTCACGATCGCGCCGACGGGGCTGATCACGTCGTGGCAGACCCGCGAGCACAGGAGGGCGGACAGGTCGAGGGCGTCGAGATTGAGGGGGATCATGGTGCGCTCCGCGCAGGCGTTTCGGGGCCGCGTCCGGTCGTGAACGGCACCGATAGACGGCGGCGGAAGCTTTGAAAAGCACCCGGAGGCCCCGCGATCCGGGTCGACAAGGCTCCGTGGCACGGGCATCATGGCCCCCATCATGTCGATCGATGCGCCGACGCGCGACCGTATTGCGGCCACCCTGATGGAAATTGCCTGCCGGGCGGGCGAAATCCTGAGACGGCACCATGGCGGCGACTGCCCGCACGTGCTCAAGCCCGACGGTTCGCCGGCCAGCCAGGCGGACGCGGAATCCGAGGCCTTCATCCTGCTGGAGCTCGCCCGGCACTGGCCCGGCATCCCGGTGATCGCCGAGGAATCCTCCTACGACCACCCGCCGGCGCCGCTGTTCTTCCTCGTCGATCCCCTCGACGGGACGCGCGACTTCCTCGCCGGCAACGCCGAGTACAGCGTGAATATCGGGCTGGTGGCGGGCGACCGGCCCGTCGCCGCCGCCCTCGCGGCCCCCGGCCTGTACCGGGTCTGGGGCGCGGGCGACTGGGCCTTCGAGGCGGAGATCCGGGACGGCCATCTGGGCGAGCGCCTGCCGATCGCGGTGCGGCCGATGCCGGACAAGGGCCTCGTCGCCCTGCGCAGCAACCGGCACGGCGACGTCGAGACCGACGCCTGCCTCGGGGCGCTCCGGGTCGGGGCGACCCGCTCGGCGGCCTCGGCCCTGAAGTTCTGCCTCATCGCCTCCGGCGAGGCCGACATCTACGTCCGCTGCGGTCCGACCATGGAATGGGACACGGCGGCGGGCGACCACATCCTCACCGTCGCGGGCGGCTGCGTCGTCGCCCCCGCCGGCCGGCCGATGACCTACGGCCACTACACGCGCAACTACCGCAACGGCCCCTTCGCGGCCCTGGGCGATGCCCGCTACGCGGCGAACCTCGTCCTGCCCGAGCGCAGCCCGGCCACCCGCGCCTCCGACCGGCACGCGCCGCAGGGCGAGAGCCGGGTCTGAGGGCGGCGGGCGCTCAGTCCGGCGCTCAGTCCGGGAAGTCGCGCTCGATCTGATCGCGCAGGCCCGGCCAGCGCGCCTCCGCCGCCTCGCCGAGGCGCGGCTCGGCCAGGACCCGCAGGCGATGCTCGTCGCTGCGGAAGAGGTAGAGCCGGTCGCCGCCCTCCGGGCCGGGCAGGCGCGCATAGACCAGGGGATCGCTGTCGACGAGGCGCCCGGCCAGGATGCCGATCGGGTCGAAGCCGCCGAGGCGCGGCGCGTAGGCGGCAGGATCGGCCCGGAACGCCTCCCGGTTCGCGGCCCGCGCGAAGCGCCAGCTCCGCCCCGCCCAGACCTGCTCGTAGGCCGGTCGGCCCGGCTCCGGCCCGTCGAGGAAGTAGCTCACCGGATCGAAGCCCCCGAGGGCGATGCGGCCCGGCGGCAGGGGCGGCAGGGTCGCGGCCCGGAGTCGCGGCCCCGCTCCCGCGCCGAGCGCGGACAGGCCGCCGGCCGCGGCGACGCGAAGCAGGTGACGGCGCGTTAACCACATGTTGCTTTGTTTCGCATCATGATCGCCGCGTACCGAGGCGCACCGGCCCCGGCCAGGGCGTCCTCCAGGGTGACATCCCGCCCGGATGGCGGGCCGGACGACGGGCCGATCCATAGCGCGGTGTCGGTTACCGAGACGATAGCGCCCCCGGCGGGTGTCGGCAGACAGGAGGGACGAGGCATGACGTCGAACCATCGGGCCGCCCGTGCCCTGACACCGCGCGATCCCGCCACCCGGCGCGCCGTCGTCGGCGCCCTCGCGGGCGCCCTCCTCCTCGGGGTCTCGCCCCGCGCCCTCGCGGCGGCCGACGGGGCCCCGGGCAAGTTCCGCCCCGAGGAACTGGTCGATAACGGCCACCGGTTCTTCGGCTCGATGTCGCGCGGCCTCGCCCAGCTCGTCGAGGAGGCGACCCGGCGCTGGGGCGAGCCGAACGGCTACATCCTCGGCCAGGAGGCGTCCGGCGCCATCGTCGGCGGCGTCCGCTACGGCGAGGGCACGCTCTACACCCGCAATGCCGGCCAGCGCCGCATCTACTGGCAGGGACCGTCGATCGGCTTCGACGTCGGCGGCGATGGCGACCGGACCATGATGCTGGTCTACAACCTGCCGGCGGTGTCCGGCCTCTACCGCCGCTTCGGCGGCGTCGACGGCTCGGCCTACCTGGTGGGCGGCTTCGGCATGACGGCGGTGACGGCCGACGACATCGTGGTGGTGCCGATCCGCACCGGCGTCGGCGCCCGCCTCGGCATCAATATCGGCTACCTGAAATTCACCGCCAAGCCGACTTGGAACCCCTTCTGATTCGCGCGACCGCCGCGGTGTGTCCCCGCGCATCTTGCTCATCCCGGGGGGACATGGGCTAAACAGGCCAGCGAGGGTCGATGGATGTGTCCATCGTCATTGTCGTCCACGGCGTGTTGAGCGAGCGTTTCCGCGTGATCGAAACCGTGATGATCTTCGCGCTCGGCTTCCTGGCCGCGAGCCTGTGCGCCCTGTTGCTTCTGCCCGCCGTGAATGCCCGCGCCGCCCGACTGTCGGAGCGCCGCGTCGAGGCCCGTCTGCCCCTGTCGATCTCGGAGGTCGCGGCCGAGAAGGACTACCTGCGGGCGCAATTCGCCGTGGCCCAGCGCCGCCTGGAGCGGAAGGTCGAGGCGGTGAAGGCCCATCGCCACGCCGATCTTGCTGCCATCGGGGCCCGGACCATGGAGGCCGCCGCCCTCACCCGGACGGTGGAGGCCCGGGACGCCACCTTGAGCGAGCGCGAGGCGGCCCTCGCGGCGACCCGTGCCACCCTGAGCGACGTCGAGCGCGACCTCGATGCGGCCCGCCAGGACACCGCCCTGGGTCTCGCCACCCTGCGGGTGCTGGAGCAGGCGCACCAGGAGGTGCTCGACGACCTCCTCGCCGCCCGGGTCGGGCAGGCCGGGCCGGATGCCGGCGCGGCCACCGTGCCGATCGCCTCGGAGGTACCGGACCTCACCGCCACCCTGGTGGCCGAGCGCGAGACCCTGCGGGCCAGCCTGGCCGCGGCCGAGGAGGCTCTGGCCGAGGTGATGGCCCGGCGCGAGGGCGAGGCCGCCGACCTGCGCCGCCGGATCTCCGACGTCGCCGACAGCCTGACGCAGCGCGAGCGGCTTCCCCCGGTCTCGGCCTACCCGATGCCGGCGCAGGCCAGCTGATCCCGCCTTCGTCCGCCTTCGCGGTTCGTCATGTGCGGCGGAAAACCCCGCGGACGTTGCGCGGACGGGAAAACGCGGCGTAGAAAGCCGCCTGACCACGCGGCGACCATCCACGCGCCATGTTTCGACCATGTCGGCGCTTCATCGGATCGCCCATTCCCTGTTTTCTGAGACGGACCGCGCCCCCTATGGCCCTCAAGTTCACGTCGCTTGCCCTCCTCCTCGTCGCCACGGCCTCGGTCGCGCCCGCGCTCGCCCAGCCCGCGGCGCAGCCGCAGGGGGCCGCGACCGCCCCCCAGACCAAGCGCGGCAACGAGACCCTGAAGAAGTACTGCACCGGCGATTACCTGACCTATTGCGGCAACCTCGCCACCGACGATCCGGCCCTCGACAAGTGCTTCCAGACGAACTGGTCCAAGCTCTCGGAGAATTGCCGCCGCGCCATCGACGTCTATCAGAAGACGGACGGCAAGAAGAAGGGCTGAGGCCCAGTCTCGCTCCGCGCCGGCGCCCGTCTCTGCACGGGCGCCGTGTCCGCGGGCGCGGATGCCCCTCCCCGCCCGGGCACGTCCCGTCCGGGGCGGACCGGCAGCCTTCCGAGTGGGCTGACTTCGTCAGGGGCGGGCAGATTTCGTCCGAGGCGGGACAGCGTGGCCGTTTCGCTCGCCTCGCGGGGTCGCAACGGCTATGCTCACCGTCACCGCGTCTCGGACTGCAAGCGTCGATGTTCCTCCGTTCCCGCCCTCTGACGACGATCGCCGCGATCGGCCTCATCGCGCTGTCCGCCTCGGCCTGCGGCCGGCGGGGGGCGCTGGAGCCGCCGCCCGGCACCGCCGCCGCGCGCTCCGTCGCCCGTCCGGGTCTGCCCGGGGTGGCGAGCCCGCGCGAGCTGCCGCAGAGCGTCGGCCTCGGCGGTGGCGCCGCGACGCCCGAGCCCGATGCGGTGCGCGCCGGCGACGAACTCGACACCCTGGCGGTGCCGGGCTCGGGCGCCGAGGCGCCGGTGAAGACGACGCGCGGCGCCAAGCGCGGCTACGTCATCCCGAAGCAGCCTTTCCTGCTCGACCCACTGCTGTAGAAGCGGGTCACGACCGTTCTTCTCCCAGCCTCGTGCGGGCAGGCGCGCCCGACCGGACGCGCCGCGCGCAGGCGGCGTATCCCCGGGCGGAATGCCCGCAGGCAGGCCGATGCATCACTTCCATTATCGCGACGGCCGCCTCCGGGCCGAAGACGTCGACCTGACCGATCTCGCCGACCGGGTCGGGACACCGTTCTACTGCTACGCCACCGCCACGCTGGAGCGGCACTACGACGTCTTCGCCGAGGCCTTCGGCGGCGACGATGCCCTGGTCTGCTTCGCCATGAAGGCGAACTCGAACCAGGCCGTGCTGGCGACCCTGGCCCGCCTCGGGGCCGGAATGGACATCGTCTCGGAGGGCGAGCTGCGCCGGGCCTTGGCGGCCGGCGTCGATCCGCAGCGCATCGTCTTCTCCGGCGTCGGCAAGACGCAAGCCGAGATGGCCGTGGCCCTCAAGGCCGGGATCTTCTGCTTCAACGTGGAGAGTGAGCCGGAACTCGCCCAGCTCTCCGCCGTGGCGTCCAGCCTCGGCCTGACGGCCCCGGTCTCGATCCGGGTCAATCCCGACGTCGATGCCGGCACCCACGCCAAGATCTCCACCGGGAAGTCCGAGAACAAGTTCGGCATCCCGATCGGCCGGGCCCGCGCGGTCTACGCTTACGCCGCGACCCTGCCGGGCCTCGCGATGACCGGCGTCGACATGCATATCGGCAGCCAGATCACCGATCTGGCGCCCTTCGACCACGCCGCCGGGCTGCTGGCCGGCCTCGCCCGCGACCTGATGGCGGAGGGGCACGCCCTCCACCACATCGATTTCGGCGGCGGCCTCGGTATCCCCTACCGCGACGACAACGCCCCGCCGCCGGAGCCCGCGGCCCTGTCGGCGATCCTGCGCCCGCATTTCGCGCCGCTCGGGCTGCGCCCGGTCTTCGAGATCGGCCGGATGATCGCCGGCAATGCCGGCATCCTGGTGACCCGGGTGATCTACGTGAAGCGCACCGAGGGCCGGACCTTCGTGATCGTGGACGCGGCGATGAACGACCTGATCCGCCCCACCCTCTACGAGGCCTATCACGGCCTCCGGCCGGTCCGGGAGCCCGGCGCCGAGACGCCCCGGATCGTCGCCGACGTGGTCGGGCCGGTCTGCGAGAGCGGCGACTACCTGGCGCTCGGCCGCGAGATGCCGGAGGTCGCCCCCGGCGACCTGATCGCCGTGATGAGCGCGGGGGCCTACGGGGCCGTCCAGGCCGGCACCTACAATTCCCGCCTGCTGGTGCCGGAGGTGCTGGTGCGTGGCGGCGAGGCCGCGATCGTGCGCCCCCGCCAGAGCTACGAGGACCTGATCGCCCTCGACCGGATGCCGGACTGGCTGAGCCCGCAGGCCTGACGGTCAGGCGGCGAGTTCGCCCTCGATCCGGGCGACCGCCTCGGCCGGAACGTCGAGGGCCTCGGCGAGGCGCTTGAGGAATTCCCGTTCCTGCAGCGTATCCGCCAGGACGGAGAGGCGCACCGCCGAGTAGATCCGCGTCGCCTGCTCGGGTGTGTTCACCGCATCCGCGATGGTGTCGAGGTCGACCGGATCGGCGATCTCGGCCTCCAGCCAGGCGGCCCCGTCCTTCGCGACCCCCGAGGCCTGGAGCGCCGCGTCGAGGCGCTGGCGCTCGTCCTTGTCGATCATCCCGTCGGCTAGGGTGGCCGCCACCATCGCGCGCAGCATCAGGCGGGCCTCGTCCTCGTTGACGGCGGGCGCTGCCGGCGCGTCCGCAGGCTCCGGCGGCGCGACCGTCCCGCGCAGGGCCCGTGTCGCGAGGCCCGCAACCAGGGCGAGGCCGCCGAGGGCGGCGGTCGCCGCGAGGCGACCGCGGCGCGCGCGCACCAGGGCATCGACGAGGGGCTTCACATCGGCCATGGCGGAGACATCCTTTTCACGCGCTGAGATCGAGGCGGCAACCCGCGAGCGACGCGCCGGGTTCAGATCGCGGACCGGATTGTCCCGCTTGCCTGGGATGATTTGACCCCGTCGCACCGCGCCTCCACCATGCTAGCCTTGCGGGGCAGGCGCGGCGCCGATGCGACGCGCGAGGAGCCAGACACGATGGGCGAGGCCGACCCGGCGACCCCCACGAACAGCGGACCGGCCGACGCTGCCGGCGGACCGGTGCTGCGCCAGCGGCTCGACCGCCTGGTCGCCCGCTCGCAGGCGGCCGGCCTGTGGGAGCGCGCCTGGCCCATCCTGTGGCGCGGCCTCGGCCTCGTCCTGGCCTTCCTCACCCTGTCCTGGCTCGGGCTCTGGCTCGACCTGCCGCCCCTCGCCCGCCTGACCGGCCTCGCGCTCTTCGCCCTGGCCCTCGTCGCCGCGCTCCTGCCCCTGGCGCGCCTGCGGCGCGACACGCGGCGCGAGGCGCTGGCCCGGATCGACCGGGAGGCCGCCGCCCGGGGCGGCCCCCTGTCCCACAATCCCGCCTCGTCGATCGAGGACACCCTCGCGGTCGGCACCGCCGATCCGGCGACCCGCGCCCTCTGGGCCCTGCACCAGGCGCGCGCGGCCGAGGCCGTCTCCGGGCTGGCGCCGCCCCCGCCCCGGCCCGCCATGGCGCGGCGCGACCCCTTCGCGCTGCGGGCCGGCCTGATCGTGGCGGCGGTGGCGAGCCTGTTCGTCGCCGGCGCCGAGTGGCGCCCCCGCATCCTCGGCGCCTTCGACTGGCAGGCGCCGCCGGCGCCGGGCCCGAGCTTCCGGGTCGACGGCTGGATCGACCCGCCGCTCTATACCCGGCTGCCGCCCCTGGTGGTGACCATGAACGGAGAGCAGCAGCGCCTGCGCGCCCCCCTCAATTCGACCCTGATCGTCCGGATCGCCGGCCAGGGCGAGGCGGTGCTGACGCCGAAGGCGGGGCTGACGGCGTTGCCGGGCAAGCCGCCCCATGCCGATCTGCGCGAGGACCGCTTCCAGCTCACCGGCGGCGTGGCCGACCTCACCGTCGCGGCCGGCGGCACGACCCAGCATCTCCTCGTCGAGACCATTCCCGACACCGCCCCCGAGGTGGAGCGCATCGGCGCCCTCGAGGTGAACGCGCGCGGCACCTTCACCCTGACCTACCGGGCCAAGGACGATTACGGCATCGCCTCGGCCGAGGGCCTGGTCGAGCCCCTGGCGAACACGCGGGCCCTGGTGCCGCCGCCCAAGATTTCGCTGGCCCTGCCGGCCGACGCCACCGGCGAGCACGACACCAAGACCCTGGTGGACCTGACCGACAATCCGTGGTCGGGCGCCCGCGTGCGCCTGACCCTGGTGGTGAAGGACGAGGCCGGCCAGGAGGGCCGCACGCCCGGCGCCGAGGTGACGCTGCCGGCCCGGATCTTCGCCCAGCCCCTGGCCCGCGCCCTCGCGGAGGAGCGCCGGCGCCTGATCACCGCGCCGGACGACAGCCGCGGCCGGGTGCAGACCGCCCTCGACGCGCTCCTGATCGCGCCAGATCGCTTCACGCCGCAGCCGAGCGTCTTCCTCGGGCTGAAGACCGCCACCCGCCGCCTGCGCGCCGCCCGCAGCGACGAGGCCCTGATGGAGGTGGCCGACCTCCTCTGGGAGATGGCCCTGAAGATCGAGGACGGCGACCTGTCCGACGCCGAGAAGAGCCTGCGCGCGGCCCAGGACAACCTCAAGCAGGCGATCGAGCGCAACGCGCCGGACGAGGAGATCAAGAAGCTCACCGAGGACCTGAAGCAGGCCCTCGACAAGTTCATGAAGGGCATGGCCGAGCGCCAGCGCAAGGACGGGAAGCCCCAGGCCGAGAAGAGCCCGCCGAACCCGAACGCCAAGACGGTGACGCCGGACGACCTCAACAAGATGCTCAACGACATGGCCGAGGCCATGAAGCGCGGCGACACCGCCGAGGCGCAGCGCCTGCTCGACCAGCTGCGCGAGGTTCTGGAGAACCTCCAGACGGCCGAGCCCGGCGGCAAGTCCGACCCCAACGGCCGCGAGATGAGCAAGCAGGCCGACGAGCTCGACAAGCTCTCGCGCGAGCAGCAGGACCTGCGCGACGAGACCTTCAAGGACGGTCAGGACAAGCGCGGCCAGCAGGGCCAGGGTCCGCGCGGCCAGCGCCCGCAGCGCGGACAGCCCGGCCAGCAGGGCGAGGGCCAGAAGGGCCAGCCCGGACAGCCCGGCCAAGGTCAGCAGGGCCAAGGTCAGCAAGGTCAAGGTCAGCAGGGCCAGCAGGGCGAGGGTCAGAAGGGAGCCGGTCAGCGCCAGCAGGCCCTGCGCGAGCGCCTGGAGGACCTCCAGCGCCGCATGAAGGACCTCGGGATGCAGGGCGAGGAAGGCCTGTCGGAGGCCGAGGAGGCCATGCGCGAGGCCGAGGGCGCCCTCGGCCAGGGCAAGGAGGGCGAGGCGGTCGACGCCCAGGGCCGGGCGCTGGACGGCCTCAAGCGTGGGGCCGAGGGCATGCAGAAGCAGATGCAGGAGATGGCCGAGGGCGAGGGTGAGGGCGACGGGAAGGGCGAGGGCGAGGGTGGCGAGAAGCCGAGCCAGCAGGGCCAGGCCGGCAACCGCGACGACGATCCCCTCGGCCGCCCCACCAAGGGCCGCGACATGACCAACGGCAATGCCCGCGTGCCGACGGCGGACGAATCCACCGTGCAGCGCACCCGGCGCATCATGGAGGAGCTGCGCCGCAAGCTCGGCGACCCGAACCGTCCGCGCGAGGAGCTCGACTACTTCGAGCGCCTGCTGCGCCGGAACTGACGCCCCGCCCCCTGGGCCCCTC
>NZ_JBYSXL010000107.1:0-10739 GCF_058782155.1 Methylobacterium sp. FW306-05-D | reverse complement strand
CCCCGGCCCCGCCCGGGCCTCGTGCTCGCCGCCGGCCGCCACCTGGGCCTCTCCGCCGCCGTTCCCCGGGCGCCGCGCTCGCCATCCGAGGGGCAGCGGCCTTGCCGTCTAATGTCATCCGTGGTCGCGATCGGTCATCCGTGGTTTGCGGCCAAGTGATCCGTGGTCATCCGTCGGGCAAATGCGCCGCCCTTCAGCATCGCCAACTGACGTCGCCCCCACCTTAAGTGTATGCGCGGACGGCGTTTTCACCACGCCTGCTCGGGTCGTGTCGCCACCGTGTAGCCACTCAGCCGCGCAGATGCGCCTACCACGGATGACCACGGATCACTTTTCGCCAACATCACCTCACCCCTGCGCGCACGTTTCTCCTTTTAGGGCAAATGTCATCCGTGGTGATCCGTGGTTGGGCTAAGCATCTGTTTTCGTTGGTCTTTGACCACGGACGACACCACGGATCACACCACGGACGACCACGGATCACGAGAGAGCATGAAAGTCCGAGCCTCCCTCGCTCGCCCCGAGAACCTGCTTCCTCTTCAATCCCCCCCCTCAAAACGGCCTGACACGCCGCAAATCGGTAGCAGCGACCGAGGGTTAGACGCGGTTCAGGCTGTCAAGACGCAGAACCTGCTATCCGGGCGGCTCAATCAACGGCCCCGGAGGGCTTTGAAGGGCCCCAGCGATTCACTGCGGGACATGTGCGGTGCGGGCATTTCAGGTGTCCGCGATGATGTCGGCCGACCCCAACGAGGCGCCGATGTCGAGTTCACCCCGTCCCGCAACCCGAAAGTTCCGCACTCCCGAGGCCGCCCGGCACCTGGGCTTGTCTCCGCAGAAGCTGAAGGCGCTGCGCGCGACCGCAGACGGGCCCGCCTTCATCCGGATCGGCCGGGCGGTTCTCTACGACCTGAACGACCTCGAAGCCTTCGCCGCCGCTCACCGCCACCCCGCGCCACCCCGGCCGGCCCTTGGCGCGCGGCCGCATCTCGCCTGATCCCGTTCGGAGCATCACCCATGCCGTTCTTCGATGAAGACCCGATGGCGCCGACGCCGCGGGTGCCGCTTGGCGTCGATCCGGCCCCGCCGGTGGCCGTCGAGCCGAGCGCGCTCCTTGGCGCAGCGTTCCGCACCGGCTCGCCGATCGGCGTCCTGACGACGCTCCCGACCCGGGCCATCGCGCCCGCCGGCCCGGACTACAACCCGTTCGACGACATCAAGGGCACGTCCTACGCCCGGGACTGGGGCGAGCGGTTCGTCGGCTCGCGCTCGCCGGAGGAGACGGCGGAGCTGAAGGGCCGGATCGACAAAGAGCTCGGCGACAAGCGCATGCTGGAGCAGGCCGGCATTGGCGGCACGGTGGCATCGCTCGGCGCTGGGCTGATCGACCCGACCATCTTCCTGCCGTTCGGGGTGATCGCGCGCAACGTCCGCGGCGGCGTGGCGGTCGGGCGGTCCGTCGCCATGGGCGCGGCAAGCGGGGCGGCGCAAGGCGCAGCGAGCGCGGCCATGATGAGCGCCGGGCAGCTGACCTATACGGGCGAGGACGCCCTGCACACGATCGCGTCGTCGACCATCCTGTCGGGCCTGATCGGCGGCGGTGCGGCGGCGCTGCTGACCGGCGCCGAGTCGCGCATCCTGGCGCGGCAGCTTCATGCGGACCGGGAGTTCCTAGCCGGGCAGGCGCCGCCGGCCGCTGCGCGCGACCTGCGCATGACCGCGCCGTCGGCCGAGCGCGCGCCGGAGTGGCGGCAAGACGTCTCCTGGCAGACGGAGCCCCTGCAGCCGGCACCGGCGGAGATCCGCGCCGTGCTGCCGGAGGGCGACGTGCAGGTGGCGCCGACGACCGGGCGCCTCGTGCAGGTGGATGCGGAGACCGGCGCCCGGACCCCGCTCGTCCTGGCGAACGATGCCGCGGCGGAGATCGAGGCCGGCGCCCGGGTGCACGACCTGGACACGCGCGTGCCGTTCGAGGTGCGGACGCTCGACGATGCGCTGGCGGCGGTGGAGCACGTCGAGCCCCGCGTCAGGATGGGAACACAGGCCCCAAAAGCTCCGGCCGGAGCCAACTCGAACAGTCCTGGCATGGTCCAGGCAGCAGGCGCAGGAGTGGCCGACGCTCGCACCTCCAAGCCCGTGAGCGATCTTCTCGACCGCATTCCCGGCGTTGGGTACGCGCTGTCCCGAGCAGATCCAGTGTCCCGCCTGTTCGCCTCGCCGATTATGTCAGCCCGTCGGACCCTCGCGGACTTGGCGGAGGTCGCTCTGCAGACGATCGACAACACCGCCGCGGGCGGCTTCCGCGCGACGGCACGCGGCGGTGTCGGGCCGGCCGAGAGCGAGATCACTCACGCCCGCGACACCCTCAACGTGGCCCATGCCCATGTCGTAGATGACGCATACACGCGGTACTTCTTCGGCTCCCGCGAGGCGGTGCCCTCGTTCGCAAAGACCCGAGCCGCGATCGACATCCGACGCACGCCGGCCGGGACCGAGCGCAAGCTGACGACGACCGAGTTCGACGAGGCGGTCAGCGACGCCATGATGCGCGGCGACCAGCACGAGATCCCGGAGGTGGCGGAGGTTGCCACCTGGATCAGGCAGAACGTGTTCCTGCCCTGGTTCGAGCGGGCTCAGAAGACGGAGTACTTCGCCGCCCTCAAGGACGTCGAGAGCGCGTCCGACTACTTCCATCGTGTCTTCAACACCGAGTACCTGAAGGCGCACCTCCCGCAGTTTGTCGACGACACCACGGGCTGGCTGGAGGCCGAGCAGACGCGCCAGGTCGCCGTGCAGCAAAGCGTCGACTACCTCGATGCCACCCGCCGTTCGATCGTCGCCGACGGTGCCAAGATCACCGCCAAGCTGGAGCGCCGCGAGGCCCGCCTGCGAGACCTCGCTTCCCGTCAGGCTGAACGAGGCATGGAGGTGAATCGGACCGGCGCCCGGGCCGCCGAGATCGAGGAGCGGATCGCGGACCAGGCGGCTGAGCTGTCGGAGCTGTCCGAGTTCACGGCCTCGATGCAGGCACAGGCCACGAACCCCGCGACCCGGGAGCAACTGCAGCAGCTGGCGGCCCAGATCCAGGATGCCCGGCGCGCCGAGCGGCAGTCGCGCATGACGCCGGCGGCCCTCGACCGGGCGGAGGAGGCCGAGCTGAAGGGCCGCTTCCTCGCGACGCCGGACGACGAGATGATGGCCGATCTGGTGATCGGGCGGCGGAAGGCGCCGAAGGACCCCAACTTCGTCTCGTACATCGTCGAGAACGGCGGCGTGAACGACACGGGCGGGGAGGTCCGCGCCATGACCGGCGGCAAGGGCCGGCCCGGTCTGGTCAATCCGCAGGGACGTTCCCTCGACGAGTGGGGCGAGCGCTTCACGCAGGACTTCCCCGGCATCTTCCCGGAGCGGCCGAGCGCCGTCGACGTCGAGCGCATCCTAGACGAGGCGGTGCGCGGGCGCTCGCCGGCCTGGTACGCCCGCGAGCACCTGCCGGACGGTGAATTCAAGACCTGGGAGATGGGCAAGGTCGCAGCCGACCTGCGGGCGGAGATGGCGCGCCTGGGGTACGACGCGAACAAGCGCGTCGACGTCGCCCGGTTTCAGCGGGACATGGCCGGGTCCGAGGCGGCCGGGCCGGAGCGCTTCCTAGACGATGGCGGCGGCGCCCCATCGATCGGCCTGGAGGATGCGGAGAACGCGGCCGCAGCGGCGCGGGACACGGTCCAGGCATACCGCGACCTCGTTGCATCGGCACGGGCACGCAAGGCCCAGGTGGACCGCGCAACGGGCCGCAACCGCATCCGGGCAGCAGAGGCCGGTAGCGCGGCCGACGCCAACGCCCGGCGCCTTGGCACGCTCGAAGGCCGCCAGAGCCTCGCGGAATGGGAGCGCGACCTGCTTCAGCAGGCGAAGGACATCAACGAGCAGATGCACGCCCGCGTCCTCGCGGACATCGAGGAGCAGGTGCGAGCCTGGGGCGGCAACAGCGCCGCCGAGGCGGTGTCCGCTCTGAAGTCGCGAGAGAGGCTGGAGGCCCGGCGAGCCGCCGCCGCGGAGGCCGCCGGCAAGCCGCACCCGACCGCGCGCCTTGCGTCCGCCGATGACGCCGTGCAGACCGCCGTCCGCCGCATCCTAGGGGCAGACAAGCAGTTCACCCGCGAGGATCTCGCGGACCGCGCGCGCGAGATCGCGGACCGGATCATCTCCTCGCCGGACGGCCGGCTGCCCTATGCCGACGCCTCGCCCGCGGCGGGCCCGGGCGGCGGCAACCCCGCGCGCGGTGCCCTCCACTCGCGCAACTTCAACATTCCGAACGAGGTCATCGCCCCCTACCTCGAGCGATCGTCCGAGCGCGTCGTCCGGAAGTACCTTCGCCAGACGGTGCCCGACGTCGTGCTCGCCGAGCGCTTCGGCGACCCCATACTGACGGAGCGGGTTCGCGCGATCCAGGACGAGGCGCAGGCCGCGGTGGCGCAACGCCGGCCGGACGGCTCGCCGGTCCTCTCGCCTGAGGAGCAGGCCCGCGTCATCAACCAAAGCCGCGACGACATCCGGGACGTGGGCGGCATCCGCGACCGGATCAAAGGCACCTTCGCCTTGCAGGGGGACACCGGCTCCCGCAACGCCGCACGCGTCGGTGCCGTGGTCCGGGACGCGAACTCAATCCTCGACCTCGGCGGGTCCGTGCTGAGCAGCATCCCCGACATCGCGGGCGCCGTGTTCCGCTGGGGCTTCGGCAACGTGCTCGGCGGTGCCTATGCGCCGTGGCTGAAGGGGCTGGCCGGGCAGAGCACGGCTTGGGCGGGAGCCAAGGCGGAGCTGAAGGCGCTCGGCCTTGCATCCGAGATGGCGCTGGCGACCCGATCTGTTGCCCTCGACGAGCTGTCCCATCAGTGGCAGCCGACCTCCCGCCTGGAACGCGGCGTGCACATGTTCGCCGAGAAATTCCAGGTCCTGAACCTGCAGGCGCCGTGGACCGACTTCACGAAGACGGTCGCCGGCATCTCCTCGATGAACGCCATCCTTCAGGCGACCGAGCGTGTGCGCCTCGGTAAGGCCACGGCCAAGGATCTGTCGGACCTGGCGGCTTCAAACATCGAGGCCAGCATGGCGGTTCGCATCCGGGACCAGTTCGACCGGGCCGGCCGTATTATCGATGAGGTGCACCTGCCGAACACGGCAGATTGGATCGACCGTGACGCGCGCCTCGCTTTTGAGCAGGCGGTTCGCCGCGAGGTGAACATCGCCGTGGTGACACCAGGCCAGGAGAAGCCCCTGTGGTTGTCCCGCCCGCTCCTCGGGCTGTTCGGCCAGCACAAGAGCTTCGTCTTCGCCTCAACGCAGCGGATCATGCGGGCGAACCTGCAGCGCCGGGACGCTAACACCCTCGCAGGCCTGGTCACAGCCATCTCGGCGGGCGGCATCTCGGCCGCGGCCTACGCCCTTGCCGCCGATCGCCCGCTTCCCGGTACACCGTCCGAGTGGATGAAGGAGAGCATCGCGCGGTCCGGCATCTTGGGTTGGCTGGACGAGGCCAACACGATGGCGGCGAAGGCCACGCGCGGGCAGGCCGACATGTACCGGCTGATCGGTGCGGACAAGCCGCTATCGAAGTTCTCGGCCAACTCGATCACCGACATGCTAGCGGGCCCGACCGCCGGCAAGGTCCAGGCGCTGCAGGGCGTGCTCGGCGCGCCGTTCAGCGAGGAGGGCTGGAGCTCGCGCGATACGCAGTCGGCCCGGCGACTGATCCCGGCCCAGAACCTCGTATACATCCGCCGGCTGTTCAACGAGGTGGAGGACGGCTTAAACCGGTCGATCGGCGTCGAGCCGATGGAACGGGGCATGGAGCCTCGCCCATGACGGGATTACCGCGCCTCCCGGCGCCGGCCCCCGCCCTGATCGAGACCTTCCCGGACTTGATGGCGAACTTCGTCGCCCGTCGGCGGCAGCTCGGGCTGTCGCAGCTCGCCGTCGATCTGAAAGCAGGATGGGCGGAGGGCTACCAGGGCAAACTCGAGGCCTCCCTGACCAGCCCGAACGCCAAAAACGCCCGGCGCATCGGGTGGGAAAGCCTGCCCCTGATCGCCGGCACCCTGCACGCCCGCCTTGTGCTCGTCGACGACGGACGCCTCGGAATCCCGACCCACGCCGAGACCGCCCTGCTCCTGTCCCGAATTCCGTCCCCGGAGACTGCAATGACTCTGCGCGTTCACGAAGACCAGATCATCGAGCACGATGGCGACGAGCGCCGTACCCTTGCCGACATGCTCGACGAGGAAGCCGACGCACAGGAGGAGGACGCGGGGCACCTTGATTGGAAAGCGACCCTCGACGGGATCCGCCGCTTGTCAGCCCGCGAGCAGGACAGTGAGGCCCGCGTCCGTGCCGCGGAGGACCGGGCGAAGCGCGCAGAGGAGCGCGCCGCGCATGCTGAGCTAGGACTACGACGCTTGCAGGAAGCCATAACCGAAGCGATGCGTTAGCCTGAACGGCGCACCATACGCACAACGATCGAATACCTACCGACTTTTCCAGTTGTACTCGCTCTTAGTAATTTTTTTTACTTCTACTTCGCATTCATCGCCAACAACACTCTCAACATTCATCTTGAGCATTTCAAGACTGTGGCCTCTTTGAACATAGAAGAAATGTACGCTTCCCGTATAATCAGCAGCTCGTCCATTGAATGTTTGACTGGCCTCCATGGCCTGAGCTTCACAATCGTCACCGGTAATTCGCACTGAATAATATGGCACAGCTCGGATTCCTTAGCGTCGAATTCAGTGGCAGGCGCGCCAAATATCCTGGCTTCAGCCTAAAGCCTACCGCTTGTCGGTCGGCCGCTTGAACCCTCTGCGCTTAGGACGGGTCCAGGATTCAGAATCCTCGAACTTCGCCCCAGTTCCAGGCAGCGGTGGAGTGCCGAACAAGCAGAACCGATCGTAGAACTCTTTCACAGCTGGGCGGTATCGCCCATAGCCTACCTTCTTCGGGAAGCCGTGGGCTTCCAGGGTCGGCAGGCTGGCGAGCCAGGTCTGCTTGTCCTCGATGTCCGGCCCGACGATCGCCTCGGCCAGATGGTTGTCGTTCCGGACGAACAGCGGCAGCTTGTCGAACGAGATGACGGCCTTGGCGGACATTCGAGATCCTTTCAGCGAGTCGCGCTGAGGATCATACCGGCTGCTTCCGGAGGCGCACGCCAGGACCCTCGCCGTTCTCCTCAATGAAGATCACCCCAGCTCCTTCGAGAGCTGCGCGAAGCGCCATTACAGTACGCTCCTTAAGGACCACGCCGCGCTCGAACCGTGTGACAGTGTCGGGAGCCACATCCGCCGCAGCAGCCAACTCCCGGACCCCCCATCCAAGGGCCGTTCGGGCCATTCGACACTGGATGGCGAGCATTTAAGTATCCTGTGCTGAATTCGGTTGACTCACTCGCCGAATCCCACAATCATAGCTGTGTCCTGATTTCGGGACAACGCCGACTTTTAGCGCTCGGCCAGATACCGCCATTTGCAGCGCCCCCCCCTACTTCCAGCCCCGGAGCACCCCGGCATGGCAACGACCCTTCATGCCCTGAATTCGACCGGCGAACTGCTGGCGGCCTTCATCCTCATCGTTGGCGGCGTCGCTGCCTACGGCATCCTCCCCCTTTGAGCCTCAACCGTCAGGAGCATTGCTATGAACGCAGTTCGCCGTCTTCCCCCACGGGGATCGGAAGCTGGCCTTTCGTTGGCCGAGCGTGCCGCAGCCACGAAAGCCTCGGCATCTCGTGTGATCCGTTCCGAGACCGCAAAGCATCATCCCGACGCTGTGTTGATTGCTGCCGCTGATAAAGTTCGTCCAATGCTAGCAGAAACTGTGAAGCTTGAATCAGAGTTTCACAGGCTGCGGAAAATAAGTGCCTTTATCATTGAACGGCAAATAGGGGATCGTCCTGATTGGAGGATCGATATGAGCATGGCAAGAGCATACGATAAAAAGCAAAGGAAGATTGATATTGAGACAGGCTTCCACGCAGCAAGCCAAAAGCTCGATCGTAATCACAAAGAGATTTGGCGCATCCTTGGCCCACTTAGGAAAAGGCCAGCTAGAACACTGGAAGGCGCGGCGGCTAAGACAATACTCTTCGATCTGGAACTGATCGATCCTGACGAATTAGTGCATGAGATCGCAGTGCTTTTTTACGGCGTTGATCTTGTTCGAGGGCGCGTTGACGTCAAGGAACCGGCTTCAGCATGAGCAACGTCTTTCAGTTCCCGCCGGGCCGTCAGATGTCTGCACGGCAGATCCCGCGCGAGGAGTTCGAGCGCTTGGCCGAGCTCGCGCTGGACGTCGTCGACCGGATCGTGGCGATGCTCGATGAGCCAGCTGAGCAGCTTCAGTGTGCCGCCACCCGCGAATCGCGTGTCGTATCGCTGCGAGGAAGATCGCCGATCTCCAGCGAGCACAAGACGCAGCCATAAGTCGGAGCGTGCGCTTTGGCGACACAGCCGCCCGTGGCTACATGGTGGCGACACAAATGAATCACCCGCTCATTCAGAGCGGCGCCAACGTTCGAAAATAATATGTGATGCAGTGAGTTAGTTGGAGCGGGCGATCGGGATCGAACCGACGACATTCAGCTTGGGAAGCTGACGTTCTACCACTGAACTACGCCCGCCCGACGCGGATTGGTGGCCGCGGCGGTGGCCTGTGCGGCCACGAGCGGGACCATACCAGACCCGCACCCATTGTCCACGGGCCTTGAGCCGCGCGGCCCTCGTCCACGTCCTGGCCCCGCCCGGAGGGCGCGTTCACAAGGCCGGGGCTTTCCGCTAGGTTCCGCCCGCTTTTCCGGCGGGGTCGGTCCGCGCGCAGGGCGTGGCGCGGCCATACGCCGATCCATCCCCCTCACAGGACATCTGTTCGCCCCCATGACGGCCCGCACGTGACGATCACCGACGACATTCCGGCTCAGGGTCGCAGCGCCCGCCTGATCCTGGCATCCGCCTCCCCCCGGCGCCTCGCGCTCCTGCAGCAGGTGGGCATCGAGCCTGACGCGCTCCTGGCGGCGGATATCGACGAGACGCCGCGCAAATCCGAGACCCCGCGCGAGCTCGCCCGGCGCCTCGCGCGCGAGAAGCTGGCGGCGGCCGGAGCCGCCGCGCGGCGCCGGGACGACATGCGGGATGCCTATCTCATCGCGGCCGACACCGTCGTGGCCGTCGGGCGCCGGGTGCTGCCGAAGGCCGAGTTGCCCGACGAGGCGGCCGATTGCCTGCGCCTCCTCTCCGGGCGCCAGCACCGGGTCTACACCGCCGTCTGCCTGCTCACGCCCCAGGACGTGCGCCGGGAGCGGGTGGTGGAGACCCGGGTCCGGTTCAAGCGCCTGTCGGCGCGCGAGATCGAGGCCTATCTCGCCTCCGACGAGTGGCGCGGCAAGGCCGGCGGCTACGCCATCCAGGGGCTGGCGGGCGCCTTCGTGGTGAAGCTGGTGGGATCGCACAGCGCGGTGGTCGGGTTGCCCCTCTACGAGACCGTGAGCCTCCTCGACGGCGAGGGCTTTCCGGTCCGCGGCGCCTGGGGAGGGGCGGCATGAGCGATCCCGACAGCGGCCGCCGGCGGGCGGGCCCTTCCAAGCCCGATCCCTGCCCGATCTGCGGGAAGCCGCCCGAGCCCGCCTTCGTGCCGTTCTGCTCGGCCCGCTGCGCCGACGTGGATCTCGGGCGCTGGCTCACCGACCGCTACGCCATCCCGACCGTGGAGGACGAGGACGAGGATGCCGACGGCATCGGTCCCCGCCCGGACCGGACCGGCTGAGGGCCCCGATCCGCCGGTCAAATCGCTCCGCAAATCTCTTCGCAATCCAGGCTGGACAGCCCGCAATCCACCCCCTATACCCCCGCTCCAGCCGGTGCCGCTCACGCGAACCGGCCGAGGCCCAGGTAGCTCAGTTGGTAGAGCATGCGACTGAAAATCGCAGTGTCGGCGGTTCGATTCCGTCCCTGGGCACCATTCCCCCCTAAGTCGTTGATGCACTGAGATCGTAGGTAAATTCGGGCAGGACCGGTATACATCACCGGGGTACACGCTCGATGGGCCTACGCATGACGACCGCGACAACGCGCCGCGACTCCACGTACCGCCAATTTCAGAAGCGAGTGCCAGCCGACATCGTCGCTCGCGCACGTGGCCGTTCTTATCCAATCACTTTGCCGGCGTTCGGGGCGACGCCAGAGGAAGTCGTCGAGGTCACGATTCGGCCCGCAATCAGCTTCTCGCTTCGAGTGCGCGACCCAGCCGCTGCTAAGATGCGCGTCGGTTCAGTTGGTGCTCAGCTCGAACGCATCTTCGCAAGCCTTCGCGCCGGCCCCATTGAGCTCACGCACAAGCAGGCCGTCGCACTCTCGGGCGAGGTGTACCAGCTTGTTGTTGAACGATTTGAAATGGACCCGGGCGAGGCGGGCGATTGGGAAGCCTGGAAGGCGTTCCACTGGGCGGCGATGGAAGGTCGCGTTCCTAATCCGCCGACAATCACGTGGCAGGAGATCATGAACGAGCGCAACGCCGCGCTCGGCGTCTTCGGTGTCTCACATGGTCCCGTGCTTCTCGACGTGGTCGAGAGCTTACCGCTTGGCGATAGCGCTCGCAGCCTTGAAGTTCGTTTCGGGCTCCTAGGGTCTGTCGTCGCCTGAACGGATTGGTTTGGCTTTCGTTTTCGTCTCTCTGATGCAGGAGGGACGATGCTGAGC
>NZ_JBYSXL010000106.1:0-11354 GCF_058782155.1 Methylobacterium sp. FW306-05-D | reverse complement strand
CCTCCCCCACCCTGTCGGCTCCGTCGATGTCCGATCCCTCGGCGCCGCCGCTGCCCAGCGCGGCGAGCGCGGCGCTGACCCTCTCGGCGGTGTTCGCGGGCGGCGACAGGCCCCTGCGCTCCGGGCTCGCCTGGCGCATCTACGAGGACCGCACGGACGGGACGAAGCCCGCCATCGTGGCCCGCTCCGAGGCGGCCGAGCCGAGCTTCACCCTGGCGCCGGGCTCCTACGTGGCCACCGTGACCTACGGCTTCGCCAGCGCCGCGCGCCGCGTCGTCATGGCCGGCCAGCCGGCCTCCGAGCAGCTCAAGGTCAATGCCGGGGCGCTCAAGCTCTCGGGCGCCATCGGCGACGTGAAGCTCAGCCCCGACCAGCTCGCCTTCTCGGTCTTCGTGCCGATCGGGACGAACTCGGAGGGGCGCCTCGTGCGCAGCGGCGTCAAGGCGGGCGAGCTCCTGCGCCTGCCCGAGGGCACCTACCACGTGGTCTCGACCTATGGCGGCTCGAACGCGATCCAGCGCGCCGACCTCAAGGTGGAGAACGGCAAGGTCACGGACGCCACCCTCAACCACCGCGCCGCCACCCTGACCCTGAAGCTCGTGGCGGCCGAGGGGGCGGAGGCCTTCGCGGGCACCGCCTTCTCGGTGCTGACGCCGGGCGGCGACACCATCCGCGAGGCCATCGGGGCCTTCCCGCAGGTGACCCTGGCGGAGGGCGACTACGTCCTCATCGCCCGCCACGACGGGCAGGTCTACACCCGCGAGTTCAAGGTCGAGAGCGGCCTGAACCGCGACGTCGAGGTCATCGCCAAGGCGAGCTGACGCCGGCCCCCCCCCCCTCCGGGGCGGGGGGGCGGCCCCCCCCCCCCCGGGGGGGGGGGGGGGCGGCCCTACGGCGTCGGCGCCTCGCCGTGCCGGCCGTCGAGGGCGACCTCGGCGCTCGGCACGGTCTCGGCCACCGAATCCGCCCGGATGCGGTCCGGCGCGGTCGCCTCCGCCACCAGGGCGGCCAGGGTCTCGTCGAGGCCGCCGGTGCGGGTGTGCTGGCTGCCGAGGCGCCGCACCGAGACCGTGCGCTCCTCGCCCTCCTTGCGGCCGACGACCAGCATCACCGGCACCTTGGCGAGCGAGTGCTCGCGGACCTTGTAGTTGATCTTCTCGTTGCGCAGGTCGGCCTCGACCCGCAGGCCGAGGCGCGTCGCGGCGGCCACGACCTCGCGGGCATAGGGGTCGGCATCGCCCGTGATGGTGGCGACCACCACCTGCACCGGCGCCAGCCAGAGCGGGAAATGCCCAGCGAAATGCTCGATCAGGATGCCCGTGAAACGCTCCAGCGAGCCGCAGATGGCGCGGTGGACCATGACCGGGGGCTTCTTGCCGCTCTCGGCATCGACGTAGAACGCGCCGAAGCGCTCCGGCAGGTTGAAGTCGACCTGCGTCGTGCCGCACTGCCAGTCGCGCCCGATGGCGTCGCGCAGCACGTACTCGAATTTCGGCCCGTAGAAGGCGCCCTCCCCCGGATTGATCGCGGTCTTGATCCGGCCGCCGGACTGCTCCTCGATCTGGGCGAGCACCCGGGTCATGACCTCTTCGGCATGGTCCCAGAGGGCGTCCGAGCCGACCCGCTTCTCGGGGCGGGTCGAGAGCTTCACCACGATCTCGCCGAAGCCGAAATCCGCGTAGGTGGAGAGGATCAGGTCGTTGATCTTCAGGCACTCGTCGGCGAGCTGGTCCTCGGTGCAGAAGATGTGCGCGTCGTCCTGGGTGAAGCCGCGCACCCGCATCAGGCCGTGCATGGCGCCGGACGGCTCGTAGCGGTGGACCACGCCGAACTCGGCCATGCGCAGGGGCAGGTCGCGGTAGGACTTCAGGCCGTGCTTGAAGATCATCACGTGGCCGGGGCAGTTCATGGGCTTCAACGCGAACCAGCGCTTGTCCTCGGCCTCGTCGCCGGCGGATTGAGCCGCGAACATGTTCTCCCGGTACCAGCCCCAGTGGCCGGAGGTCTCCCACAGGGCCTTGTCGAGGATCTGGGGGGCGTTGACCTCCTGGTAGTCGCCGCGCAGGCGCCGGCGCATGTAGGCGATCAGCTCCTGGAACACCGTCCAGCCCTTGGCGTGCCAGAACACGACGCCCGGCCCCTCCTCCTGGAAGTGGAACAGGTCCATCTCGCGCCCCAGGCGCCGGTGGTCGCGGCGCTCGGCCTCCTCCAGGCGGTGCAGGTAGGCGTCGAGATCCTCCTTCGTGGCCCAGGCGGTGCCGTAGATGCGGGTCAGCATCGGGTTGTTGGAATCGCCCCGCCAATAGGCGCCCGCCACCTTCATCAGCTTGAAGGCGGTGCCGACCTTGCCCGTGGAGGTCATGTGCGGGCCGCGGCAGAGGTCGAACCAGTCGCCCTGGCGGTAGACCTTGAGGTCCTCGCCGGGCGGGATCGCGTCCACGAGCTCGACCTTGTAGGCCTCGCCCTTCTCGGCGAAGAGCGCCCGGATGGCGTCCCGCGTCCAGACCTCCTTGGTGAAGGGGGCGTCGCGGGCGATCAGCTCGCGCATCTTCGCCTCGATCTTCGGGAAGTCCTCCGGCGTGAAGGGCTCGTCGCGGGCGAAGTCGTAGTAGAACCCGTTCTCGATCACCGGGCCGATGGTCACCTGCGTCCCCGGCCACAGGGCCTGCACCGCCTCGGCCAGCACGTGGGCGCAGTCGTGCCGGATCAGCTCGAGGCTGCGCGGATCGGTGCGGTCGAGGAACTCGATGCGGGCGTCCTGCGCGATCGTGTCGTCGAGGTCGCGCACCGTGCCGTCGAGGGCCATGGCGACGGTGCGCTTGGCCAGGGACTTGGCGATGCCCTCGACGACGGCACGGCCGGTGATCGCGGCGTCGTAGCTGCGGGTGTTGCCGTCGGGGAAGGTCAGGATCGGCATGGCCGGGGCTCCTTGGAGGCTCACTCCTGCGTACGCGGCAGGTAAGCGGGGGCGGTTCTCGGATCGGGGCGGGCGCGATGCGGCGCCGCGCCGGGCCGTTTAGACCCATTCGCAGCGGGAAGGAACGCGAATTCCGAGCGGCGCGGCCCATGGGGACGCCGCGGGACCGCCGGCCGGCGCTCCCGCCCCCGGGTTGCTGACAATCCCCAGTGATCCTCAATCACCAGTGCCGCGCGTGCGGGCCGATCAATTGACAAGGACGGCCCGACCCGACTGATGCTGGCCCCCGGCCTTCCGTTCCGTACGGTCGAGACCAGAAAAAAATCCAAAAATCAGAGACGAGCCGGCCCCGCGGGGCAAAACAGGGCTCTCGCCGGGAGAGACGTTCATGCCGAGCCCCGTACCGACGGCGCACCCCGAGGGCGTCGCGATCACCACGACGGCCCACCTGCCGGGCGGACGGGCCGGGACGCGGCGCTTCTGGCCGCAGGGCTGGTGGCGCCTCGTCGACATCCAGATCGGCATCATCCCGCTGCCGGTCTACCTGATCCTGGTGGCGCTGCTCTGGGTGCTGACCGCGGAGGGCGAGATCAAGGCCGACGCGCCGACGATGATCGCCGTGCTGGTGCTCGGCGGCTTCACCTGCGCGGAGATCGGCAAGCGCCTGCCGGTCCTGCGCCAGATCGGGGCGGGGGCGATCTTCGCCACCTTCATCCCCTCGGCGCTGGTCTACTACGCGCTGATCCCGGGCCCGATCGTCAAGGCGATCACCGACTTCACCAAGTTCACCAACTTCCTCTACCTCTACATCGCAGCCATCATCGTCGGCAGCATCCTCGGCATGGACCGGGCGGTGCTGATCAAGGGCTTCCTCAAGATCTTCGTCCCCCTCGGCCTCGGCTCCCTGGCGGCGGGCTGCGTCGGCACCCTGGTGGGCACCCTGCTGGGGCTCGGGGCGCACCACACCTTCTTCTTCATCGTGGTGCCGATCATGGCCGGCGGCGTCGGCGAGGGCGCGATCCCGCTCTCCATCGGCTACGGGGCGATCCTCGGGATGCCGCAGGGCGACGTCTTCGCCCAGGTGCTGCCGCCGGTGATGCTGGGCAGCCTCACGGCGATCATCCTGGCCGGCACCCTCAACTGGGTGGGCAAGCACCGCCCGCACCTCACCGGCGAGGGCCGCCTGCAGCCCGACACGGAGAACGACATGGAGGCGGGCGCGCCCGTGGAGACCGGCCCGATCGACGCCGCCACGGTGGCGGCGGCCGGCCTCACGGCGGTGACGCTCTACCTGCTCGGCGTGATGTGCCACCACCTCACCGGCCTGCCCGCCCCCGTGGCGATGCTGTTCCTGGCGGTGCTGGCCAAGCTCGCCAGCGCGGTCTCGCCCCGGCTCCAGGCCGGCGGCTTCATCGTCTACAAGTTCGTCCAGGTCGGCATGACCTATCCGCTGCTCTTCGCCATCGGGGTCTCGCTCACCCCCTGGGACAAGCTCGTGGCGGCGTTCACGATCCCGAACCTCATTACCATCGTGGCCACCGTCGTCACCCTGATGGCGACGGGCTACGGCGTCGGGCGCCGGCTCGGCATGTACCCGATCGAGACCGCCATCGTGAACGCCTGCCACAGCGGCCAGGGCGGCACCGGCGACGTGGCGATCCTCACCGCCGCCAACCGGATGACCCTGATGCCCTTCGCCCAGATCGCCACCCGCATCGGCGGCGCCCTCACGGTGACGGGGACGCTGGTGTTCCTGAAGTGGATCACGGCGGCGCCGGTCTAGGCGCCCCCTCCTCCGTCGCCTCGCAGGCGAAGGGCGAGGGCGGCGCGTTGACCCCGCGCCAGCGGCCGTAGCGCCAGGGGCGGAACCAGGCGGCGCCCGGCGGCAGCGCCTCCGGCACTAGGTCGATGCCGTGGGTGCCGAGGGGGCCGCAGCGGCAGATGCGGGAAAACCCGATCCAGCCGCCCGCCCAGAGCCCGTGCCGCTGGATCGCCGCGTCGGTGTAGTGCGAGCACGAGGGCCAGTGCCGGCACTGGCGGCCGATCAGGCTCGACAGGGTGAGCTGATAGGTGCGGATCGCCCCGTGGGCGACGCGGCGGAGCAGCATGCTACTCGGCCGCCGCCGCCCCGGCCTCGATCCGGTCGAGGGCCTCCACCACCGCGTCGAAGGTCAGGAGCGTCGAGGCGTGGCGGGCCTTGAAGTCGCGCACCGGCTCCAGCACGGCGAGGTCCGCCCAGGCCCCCGTGGGCGCCGGGCCGTTCTCCTTGAGCATCCGCCGCATGGCGGCCCGGACCGCGCGCAGCTCGCCGGTGCTGGTGCCGACCACGTGGCGGGCCATGAGCGAGGACGAGGCCTGGCCCAGGGCGCAGGCCTTCACCTCGTGGGCGAAGTCGGTGACCGTGCCGTCCCGCACCGCCAGATCCACCGTGACGGTGGAGCCGCAGAGCTTCGAATGCGCGGTGGCGCTGGCGTCCGGCGCCGGCAGGCGCCCGAGACGCGGGATGTCGGCGGCCAGTTCGAGGATGCGACGGTTGTAGATGTCGTCGAGCATGGCGTTCCGTTCCGTCTGCGACCTGATCCGCGCGCCCCCCCGGGTGCCCGGCGGGCCGCCGGCTCCCGATCCGAAGGGCTGATCCGCGCGGCCCGCATTGCGCGCCGGCGCGATAACGTCGATATAGGCCCCCACGCACCGTTTCGCGAGGAGGCGGCACGTCGACCCGGGTCGCGCCCACGGCCGGGGTCGCGCCACGGCAGACGGCACCGTCCGGGCATCGGCCGAGCTTTTCCGACGGCCCCATGGTTCGACGATGTACGCAAAGCCTGACAGCCACCCGATGACGACCCGGATCGCCCGGGCGGAAGATGCCATGGATGCCGCGCTCAAGTCCCTTTCCTACCGCCTGACCGAGACGGAGGAATCCGGGATGCAACCGACCCGCCAGAACGGCGCCCTCGGCGCCATGCGCAACGACAACGCGCGCGCGCCTGAAGCCCCCGAGACCGCACCCGAGATCGCCCCCCTGCCCGCCTCCGCCCAGCGGGTGCCGGACGCCGTCGCCACCGGCCGCCCGAGCCGCGAGGAGGCCGAGGCCGCCGTGCGCACGCTCCTGCGCTGGGCCGGCGACGACCCGAACCGCGAGGGCCTGCGCGACACGCCGGCCCGGGTGGTGAAGGCCTACGGCCAGATCTTCGGCGGCTACGAGCAGGACGCCGACGCGCTGCTCGAGCGGGTCTTCGAGGAGGTCGAGGGCTATTCCGATATCGTGCTGGTGCGCGACATCCCGTTCTACTCCCATTGCGAGCACCACATGGTGCCCTTCATGGGGCTGGCGCACATCGCCTACTACCCGACCAAGGGCGTGGTCGGCCTGTCGAAGCTCGCCCGCGTGGTCGACACCTTCGCCCGCCGCCTGCAGACCCAGGAGACCATGACGGCCCAGATCGCCGACGTGATCGAGAGCATCCTCAAGCCCCGCGGCATCGCCGTGATGGTCGAGGCCGAGCACCTCTGCATGGCGATGCGCGGCGTCCAGAAGGCCGGCGTCTCCACCATCACCACCCAGTTCCGCGGCGCCTTCCGCAACGACGCCAACGAGCAGGTCCGCTTCCTCACCCTCGTGCGCAACAAGTCCTGAGCCGGCCCGCCATGACGAGCGCCTTCCCGGAGCCCGGCGGCCGGGCCGAGGTCGAGGAGGGGGCGGCCTTCACCCCCCGCTTCGACGCCAACGGCCTCGTCTCCTGCATCGCCGTCGACGCCGCCGACGGGCAGGTGCTCATGCTCGCCCACATGAACGCCGAATCCCTGGCCCGCACCCTGGAGACCGGCGAGGCCTGGTACTGGTCGCGCTCCCGGGGCACGCTCTGGCACAAGGGCGCCACCAGCGGGCAGATCCAGCGCGTGGTCGAGATGCGGGTCGATTGCGACCAGGACGCCGTGCTGATCCGCGTGACGGTCGGCGGCGACGGCGGCTGCTGCCACACCGGCCGGCGCGCCTGCTTCTACCGAAGGGTCGATCACGATCTGGCGACCGGCCGCGCGACCCTGCGGCCCGCCGATGCCTGATCCCGGCGCGCTGCGGACCTGTCCGAGGCGGGTCCGGCGCGCCGTCCGTGTCCCGTCTTCCCGTTCCGGCGCCGTCCGGCGATGATGTGGGACGGCCTGTCCCCCGGCCCCGCCCGGGTCGAGGTCCGGCAGGTGGCGCCCGCCCGCGCGCGCTTTCCGGCCGGGGCGGTCGAGCCCGTGGCCCCGCCGCAGGCCCCCGGCCCCCGCATCGGCCTCGCGCTCGGCGGCGGCTCGGCCCGGGGCTGGTCGCAGATCGGGGTGATCGAGGTGCTGGAGGAGGCCGGCATCCACCCGGCCGTGGTGGCGGGCTGCTCCATCGGCGCCGTGGTGGGGGGCTGCTACGCGGCGGGCCAGCTCGGCCTGCTCAAGGCCTTCGCCCTGTCGCTGACCCGGCGCAGCGTGATGGGCCTCCTCGACCTGCGGCTCCGCTCCGGCCTGATCGCGGGCGACCGCCTGAAGCGGCGCCTCCAGCACGATCTGGCCGACCGCCGCATCGAGGGCCTGCCGATCCGCTTCGCCAGCGTCGCCACCGACCTCCACAGCGGCGAGGAGGTCTGGCTCACCCGGGGCTGCCTGGTGGAGGCCCTGCGCGCTTCCTACGCCCTGCCGGGCGTCTTCCCGCCGGTGCGCTGCGGCGGCCGGCTCCTCCTCGACGGCACCCTGGTCAACCCGGTGCCGGTGACCATCGCCCGGGCGCTGGGGGCCGACCTCGTGATCTGCGTCAACCTCAACGGCGACCCGCGCCCCGGCACGCGGGAGGCGTCGCCCGCCCGGGTCACGGCCGAGGCCGTGCTCCCCGCCCCCCGCCGGCCCCGGCGCTGGATCCTGCGCCGTCCGGGGCCGCGGCAGGCCGAGCCCGAGCGGGCGAACGGCCTCGCCACCCCCGGCATGGCCCGGGTGATGCTCGACGCCTTCAACATCACGCAGGACCGGATCTCGCGGGCGCGCCTGGCCGGCGACCCGCCCGACATCGCCATCGTGCCGCGCCTGGCCGGGATGGGGCTGTTCGAGTTCCACCGGGCGGCCGAGGGGATCGCCCTCGGCCGGGAGGCGGCGCGGGCCGCCCTGCCCCAGATCCGCGGCCTCGTGGCCGCGGCCGCCGCCCGGACCTGATCCCGGGCCGGACCTGTCTCGGCTCCGACCTGCCTCACGCCATGGTGATGTAGTCGCGCATGGCCCGATGCTCGGCCTCGACGGCCTCGATCCGGCGCTTGACCACGTCGCCGATGGAGATGAGGCCGGTGAGCCGGCCGTCCTCGACCACCGGCACGTGGCGGAAGCGGCCCTCGGTCATGAGTTGCATGACCTCCTCGATGCTGCAGGCGCGGGTGCAGGTGGTGACCTCCGCGGTCATGTGCTCCGAGACCAGGGCGTCGAGGGCGTTGGCGCCCTTGGCGGCGAGCGCCCGCATGATGTCGCGCTCGGAGAGGATGCCGCGCACCGCCCCGTCCGCATCGCTGACGACGACGGCGCCGATGCGCTTCTCGGCCAGGAGATGGATGGCCTCGTCGAGGGTGCGCTGCGGCTCCACCGTGACGACGGAGCGGCCCTTCTCGGCGAGGATGCGAGCAACGGTCATGGACGTGTCCTTTCCCTGAATTCACCCGTGGGACGGGGCGGCCGGGCTTGGCCTGTCGTGGCGGGGTGCCCGGCTCGGTCTATGGCGATTGTGTGGCGTGCGCCGGCATATGGCAAGATCCCGCAGGACCTTGCCGGGTGAATAGCAGAATAATTCAGATCTTGGCCGGGGCCGGGGCCTGCGATCAGCGCCGGGTGCGGTCGAGCAGCGGCAGCAGGAAGAAGCCCGCGACGAACCCGCCGAGATGCGCGTCCCAGGCCACCGAGGTCGCCTCGGCGCCGAGCGGCAGGGCGATGACCCCGAACAGGAAGTTCGTCGCCAGCCAGATCCCCAGGAACACCACCGCGGTGCGGTTGCGCATCAGCTCCGGGATGGTCTGGAGCGGGGGCGGCGCCGGGCGCTGCCAGGGGAGCGCGCCGGCATGGACGGGTGGCGGCTGGAACACGAAGCGCGCGGCGGCCGCCATCAGGGCCGAGACGCCCGCCGAGGCCCCGATCAGGGGCGCGGTGCTCAAGGGATCGAGGAGGACGTGGAGGATGCCGCCCGCCACCGCGCCCACGAGGGCGATCAGGCCGTAGCGCCAGGGGCCGTAGCGACGGGCCACCGGCGAGCCGAAGGCGGCGAGCCAGACGGTGTTGAAGATCACGTGCATCCACGAGCCGTGCAGCAGCGCGTAGGTCGCGAAGGTCCAGGGCATCGCGGCGGGGTCGGCCGCCACGTAGCGCGCGAAGGCCTGCCGGGCCTCGACGACCTCGGGGTCGCCCGCCAGCGCCGCGGCCGCCCGCAGGAGCTCCTCGGCCCGGGCGGGATCGACGGCCACGCTCCAGCGCCCGGGAATCAGGGCGAGGTCGATCAGGGCGGCGATGTCCCAGGTGTCCGGCAGCACGAATTCGCGCAGGGCGTGGAGTCCCACCAGCACCCCGATCGACGCGGTGACCACGCCCGGCATGTTGAAGATCGGAACGCGGTTCTGCGGCGGCAGGTCGGGGCTGGCATCCATGGGGCCACCATGTCGGGGCGGGATGCGGCGCCGCAAGCCCCGCGGTGCCGGAAAGCCGCGCCGCGTGAACAATCGCCGCGCTCCGCCCGGCCTCGCGCGGAGGCGGCCTGCCCAAACTTGCCGGTGGACAACTCCCGACGCCCGTTAACCTTGACGAAGGGTTAAGGGGGCGCCGCGAGGGTGAGCGGCATAAGCTCTGCGCCGAGCCTGGCACAGACTTCCGGAGCGGCCCAGAACCGTCCCGAAAGCGCCCGATTCGAGAAGGTCCCTCGCCGGACCGTGCCATTGTGGGACTCCCATGAAGCATCCGACCAGCCGCCTGCTCCACGCCTACTGGGACAAGCTGCGGCACGCCCGCGCCGCGCCGGAGCGCAGCGAGATCGAGCCCGGCGAGATCCGCAACCTCCTGGCCGACAGCCTGATCCTCGAGGTCGACATGGCGCGCGGGGCGGCCTCGGTCCGGCTGGCCGGCACCCATGTCTGCGCCCTGTTCGGGCGCGAGCTGAAGGGCCGGGACTTCGCCGGCCTCTGGGGCCGGCCCGACGCCGATCCGTGGCTGCTCGTCGAGGCCGTGGCCCTGGACACGGTCGGGGTCGTGGCCGGCCTGCAGGGCCTGACCGAGCGCGGCGAGGGCATCGACCTCGAACTCCTGCTGCTGCCCCTGCGCCACCACGGCGAGACGCAGTCCCGCATCCTGGGCGCCCTCAGCCCGACCTGCGTGCCGCACTGGCTCGGCATCCGGCCCCTGACGCAGATCCGCACCACCTCCCTGCGCATCCTCGGCCACGAGGCCGCCCCGGCCTACCGCGATGCGCAGGCGACCCTGCAGGACCTGCCCGAGCCCGCCAACGACAGCGCCCCGCTCCGGCGCGGCCACCTCCTCGTCCATCCCGGCGGGCGCGCCTGACCGGGCAAACCTTATCGTAACCAGCGACCGGTAGCCTGACGGGCAGTGAAGCCTCGAAACGAGTCGCCCTGTTCCCATGATCGAGGTCGCCGCCCGTCCGCCCGCGAGGCTGCCCCGTGACGTCCGGATCTCGGACCTGCGCCGGCACCACCGCGTCAAGGTCTCCATGCTGGGGCGCTACATGCTGGCGGACCGGCGGGAATACCCCTGCCAGACCGTCGACATGTCCCCGGGCGGGGTCCGCCTCACCTGCGCCGTCACCGGCGAGGTCGGCGAGCGCGTGGTGCTCTACCTCGAACATGTCGGCCGCATCGAGGGCACCATCGCCCGCCTCATCCCCGGGGGCTTCGCCGTCCGCCTCAGCGCGACGCCGCGCAAGCGCGACAAGATCGCCTCGCAGTTGACCTGGCTCGCCAACCGGGAGAGCCTCGGGCTGCCGGAGGGCCGCACGCACGAGCGCCTGACGCCCCTGGTCACGGGGGTCGTGCTGCGCCTGGAGAGCGGTCGCGAGGTGTCGGCCCGGATCATCGACATCTCGATGTCGGGTGTGGCGCTCGCCACCGGCAGCACCCCGGCGATCGGCATGAGCCTGATGGTCGGGCGGACCCCCGGTCGGGTGGTGCGCCATTTCGAGGGCGGCATCGGCGTGCACTTCATGCTGCCGATCTCCGCCGACCTGTTCCACGAGGGGCTGGTCCTCTGAGGTCGCCCGCCCCCGGCCCTACGGGTCGGTGAGGGGCAGGCCGCGGCTGGCCGGGCTCCAGTGCAGGTCCGGCGTCGTCGCGAACAGGCGCCGGTGGGCGATCACCGCGTAGGTGTCGGTCATGCCCGCGATGTAGTCGGCGACCCGGCGGGCGATGCGTCCCGCCTCCGCCCCCTCCAGGCC
>NZ_JBYSXL010000105.1:0-11437 GCF_058782155.1 Methylobacterium sp. FW306-05-D | reverse complement strand
CCCCGGCCCCGTCCATCCCAGTCCAGTCCAGCCCTGCCCCTTCTCAGGCCGCTCCCTCCACACCGGCCACGACCCCGGCCCCTGTGAAATTGGCGAGAACGGACGTGTCCGTGGTCGACGGGAACCGGATCACCTCCACCTACGACGCGACGGGGACGCTCACCAACAAGACGATCCTGCATGCCGACAAGTCCTATGAGGTCTATCTCGGCGGGATCGTGAACAAGGACTACACCTCGGGCCACACCAGCTACGACAGCGCCGGCAAGGTCGTCCTGCAGGAGCAGTTCCGGGCCAACGGCAGCCTGGTGATGAAGAAGGTCGTCGGGATCGACACCACCACCGACACCTACGACGCGGCCGGCGTTCTCACCAACAAGACGATCCAGCACGCCGACAAGTCCTATGAGGTCTATCTCGGCGGGATCGTGAACAAGGACTACGCCTCGGCCCACACCAGCTACGACAGCGCCGGCAAGGTCGTCCTGCAGGAGCAGTTCCGGGCCGATGGCAGCCTGATCCTACAGAAGTTCCTCGGCGCCGATACGATCACGAAGTTGTTCGACGCCAAGGGCACGCTCACGTCCGAGACCCAGATCCATGCCGACAACAGCAAGGACGTGTTCCTGTCGGGCATCTCGGGCAAGTCGTACGTTGCCGAACACGACAGCTACGGCGCGAACGGCAAGCTGGAATTCGTGGACCAGACGAACCTGAACGGCTCTCACACCCAGACGGCCTATCTGGCCGATCAGACGCTCGTCTCCACCGCGGGGGTCACCGACACCTTCAAGAGCTTCGGCAGCAACACCTTCGTCTTCGCCGCGGGCTTCGGAAAGGATGTCATCGAGGGCTTCCATGCAGGCTCGGCCCGCGGTCACGACACCCTGTGGCTCGACAAGTCCGAGATCGCCGACTTCGCGAGCCTGAAGGGCCACATGAGCGCTTCCGGAAACGACACGCTCATCAGCCTGAGCGCGACGGACACGATCCTGCTGAAGAACGTCCTGCCGGGATCTCTGACCGTCGACGACTTCGCCTTCAAGGACCACGGCCTCCTGCACGCCTAGGATCGGACCACCCGGCGCCGAACCCGGCCATCCCGGTGGCCGGTGTTCGGCGCCGCCGCTCGCCGAGCGCTGGACTTCCTCAGCGGCGCGACAGGTCACCGTAGGCCGCCAGCAGATCGTCGGTGATGGTCTCCCAGGCGAAACGTCCCGATGCCTCGGCCTCGCTGCCGGCCATGAGCTGCCGCAGGCGGCCGCGGTTTTCCACGAGGTCGGCGAGGGCACCCGCCAGGACGTCCGGCTGCCCCGGCTCCACCAGGATGCCGCTGACGCCGTCGGCGACCGCATCGACGAGACCGCCCACCGCGCTCGCCACGATCGCCCGCCCGTTGCCGATCGCCGCCGCGATGACGCCGCTCTGCGTCGCGTCCTGGTAGGGCGCCACCACGATCTCCGCGCGCTGGAACTGCTCCATGGCCTCGGCCGGGGTCAGGAACTTCTCCAGGACTTCGATGCTGGGATGCGCCAGCAGGCGCGCGCGCAGGCGGTCGAGTTCCGGGCCGCGCCCGGCCACGACGATGCGGCAGCCCGTTCCGCGCGCCTGCAGGGCGTCGGCCGCATCGAGCAGGGTCTCGAGCCCCTTGTAGGCTTCCATGCGTCCGAAGAAGAGCATGCGCCCGCTCTCCGGCGTCTGGCGCTCCTGCGGTTCGGGGCACAGGATGACGCCGTGCAGCGTGTTGACGATGGTTCGCCGCGCTCCGACCGCGTGGATCAGTTCCCGGCGACAGTGGTCGCCGTGGATATGGAAGGCGGCCGCGGCCGAGCGCAGCCTCTGCCGGTAGACGTCCTGGCGCCGCGCATAGGCGGCGTCGCGGCCGCTATGCGGGCGCGGGTCGTGAACCGTCATCAGGATCGGCACCAGCCTGCGGAGCAGGCCGACGATGCGCGCCGTCAGCTTGTCCGGCTGTTCCTGGACGTGCAGCACATCCGGGCGGAAGGCGACGACCGTCGCGGGGATGCGGGCCGTGGCCAGGACCCGTCCGATCCGGCTGTGGGCCTCGTAGGTGACCAGCGTGAGCGCGCGGCGCGCCTCCGAGACCAGCTCGGCCCGGCACTCGTTGCGCACGTTCGCGACTTCCGCCACGAGCAGGACATCGGCCTTCGCCGCGAGGGCGATCGCCAGTCGCATCGTGTATTCGGCGTAGTGCGGGGCGAAGATCGCGATGCGACGGCGTCGGGTCTGGCGTTCGGGCACGGTGTCAGCGTCTCCTGCACGGGCGGAGGAAAGTCGGGTCGAGCGTCGGGCAAGCTCCGCCAGTCGAGGCGTAGAGAGGGGGCTTTCGCGACGGGCAATTCGTCATCGTGCGCGACACGGGCCAATCCGGGCGACAGCGAGCGCCGATCGACGAAGCCAGCGGGGACGCATCATCGTCACCATCTTTCCCGATCCTGGGTCGAACGGTGGGACGTGGTCGACCTGACACCGCCTTAGACGAAACCTCAGGGTTGCGGCTGTGCATGGGGCAAAGCGCGAGCTGATTGGCGGACATTCCATCGCTGGATGAGAAATCCTCGCACTCTGGTCCCCCCGAGGCGATCCCATCCAAGAATGGCCCATATCGGGTTGCATTGCACACTGCTACTGAAATGCGCGTCCACCTGTGGCTCTTGCGTTTGATCTGGCGGAGGTGGATGTGTCGGTGGGATAAAGAGACCAGCGAGAACGTTTGCCGGACGCCGATCGTCTGCCGCCTCCGCGCTGTCGATGTTCTTCGTCGATGATAGAAACGGCCCAGATTTCTATAAGATTCGCTTATCTTAGATGGACGTCATGATATCGTCTCGGCAATCCAAGAATATGAACGGCTCTGTGGCGGCTGCTTCCGGGATCGAGCGGTTCCTTCTTTCAGTGTTTTTTGTGCTTCTGATCGTCGCGTATGGATCGATCGGTAGGGACGTATTTTTCAATCGCCTCAAGGATCCGAATGTGGAGGATCCGATCGGCGCGGTTCTGGTCTACGTGCGCTTCGGGCTCTGCGTTCTGACCGTGTTCACCGTGGCTGCCAGTGCGGGTGTCCATGCGATCAGGGAAGCGCTTCCGCTATCGCTGCTTCCCTACCTGATCCTGGCCATGGTCTCGTTCTTCTGGGCGGATGATACGAAGGGTGTGTTGAGGTCGGCGATCGTCTTGACCGCGCTGTACTTCGCGATGGCTCCTCTCATTCTACGGTTGGGTCGTGAGCGGGTCATGACGCTCCTGGTTCATGTCATCGCCGCAGTCGTGATCCTGAGCACGCTGCTCGCGGTGTTTCTCCCCTCGGTCGGCGTGCATTCAGGGGAGGAAATGGTCCAGTCAAACCATGTCGGCCGCTGGAGAGGGTTGTTCAGCCACAAGAACGGGTTGGGTCCGTGGGGGGCCTTCGGAACGATCCTGCTTCTGTTCTATCCCAGCATGATGAAGGCGCCGCGGATCTACACGTTGATTGCCCTGCTGTGCGCGGGGGCTTGCTTGATTTTTTCCGGATCCGCGACATCGCTGATCGGTGCCGTCACCATGGTCGGTGCCTTGGCCCTTCTCCGAATTCGTCGGGCCGGCGGTTCGTTCGTCGCCCTCGTCGCGATCATAGGTGGTCTTTTTGTCGGGTCTATGCTGCTGACCCTGTTCTACGATCAATTCTTCGGCCTTCTCGGTCGAGATTCGTCGCTCACGGGCAGGACGGAAATCTGGGCGCTCGCCGTCGATTACATCCAACTGTCACCCATCCTGGGTCACGGTTATCAATCGCTTGGAGGGCCGACATTCCTCGAGTTCGTCGCGAGTTATGCCCAGCAGGAAATCGCGGGGCCCGAAAGCCTCTATCTGGCCAGCCTGCTGGATCTGGGGGTCGTTGGTTTCGTGCTGTTCTTCGGGCCCGTCATCAGGAGCCTCGTGCGCGTCGTCGCACATCTCCAGGAGGTCCGTCTGGAGGCGGAGCGGAATGCCCTTGAGGCTCCGGTCCTGATCGTCACCGCTGCGCTTTTCATGGGTATCACCGAGTCGACTCCTTTCGTCTGCACCGGTTTCGACGGCGTCGTCTGCTTCGTCGCCCTGTTTGTCGTCCTGCAATTCGATCCGCGGTCCAACGTCGGACGCGCGCGAAGCCCACTCCAATCGTCAAGAGCGGGAAGACCTTCCGAATCCTTCTCCCTGAGAGGTGCCTGATCTCCCGCTCGGCCGCGCCAGTTCGACCTCGAAGCACATCAACGAACTGGCCAATCCGATCATTTGCCTGAAACGGATCGGCGACCTCAAGATTGGAGATCCCACGCCATGGGCCTTCGCTGGAAGAATTCTTCCTCAAGACCAGACACGCCCTGCCTCAGCCGCCGCGCCTTCACGGCGCTCCTGGTCGGACTTCCCGCCCTCGCGCCTCGGGTCGCCCCGGCCCAGGATGGCGCGCCCGCGCTGCGCCGCGGCATGAACATCCACGGGATCCTGAACTGGCCCCTGGTTGAGCGGCACGACAACCAGACCACCTACGTCTGGCCGCCCTTCGCGACGCCGCGCTACCACATCGGCGACGAGGCCCTCGCCGAACTCAGGCGTACGGGGTTCGATTTCATCCGGCTCACGGTCGATCCGAGCATCCTGATGGCGAGTCCCGCCGAACGGCAGCCCGAGCTGATGGCGATCCTCCAGCGGACGGTCCGCCAGATCCTCGCCGCAGGCTTCTCGGTGGTGGTCGATCTGCATCCCGTGGCCGTCAATCCGATCTATGCGCCCGACCGCCTGATCGCCCCCGAGAACGCCGATCTGTTCACCGGCTACGTGGAGATGGTGGGCCGGGTCGCCGGAAGCCTCGCCAGCCTCCCGCCCGACCGGGTGGCCTTCGAACTCATCAACGAGCCGCGGATCGTGAAGACGGCCGAACTCCCGCGCTGGCAGCCGATGATGGAGCGGCTCCATGCAGCGGCGCGCTCTGCGGCACCTCAGCTTCCCCTGGTGCTCACGGGGGCGCAATGGAGCTCGATCGATGCCCTGCTTCGCCTCGACCCGGCACCCTTCAAGTCGAGCAACGTCCTCTATACGTTTCACTTCTACGACCCGCACACCTTCACCCATCAGGGTGTCCCGGGTGAGAACGCCGGCTATTTGAAGAACATGCGTTGGCCGCCTCAGCCCGGACAAGCGGAGACGTTGCTCGAAGGCGCAACCGCACGCATCAACGCCGATTCGAAAGTGTCCGTTGACCGCAAGGCGGCGGTGATCGCCCAGAGCCAGAAGCTGATCCGCGACTACTTCGGGACACCAACCGGTCGTGACGTCATCGATCGCCGGTTCGATGCCGTCGCTGCCTGGGCTCGACGCAACGGCATCCCAAACGAGCGCGTGCTTCTGGGTGAATTCGGCGCTGTCTGGCCCGTCTCGGCCAGCGATGGGGTCGCGCAGGACCGCGTGGCCTGGCTCGCCGCGGTCCGGGCTGCGGCGGAACAAAGGCGATTCCCCTGGGCCTATTGGGCTTACGAGGCACCCCTCGAGCCGGATGTGCTGGTAGGCCTCGGCATGAAACAGGGCTGACCGGAAGCCGTTGATCCGGGCCTCCTCTTCCCCGTGGCACGCGAACGCTCTTGTGGCAGCATAGCTCGCGAACGACGCGCGCCATGGCCGTGCCGAGGGTGCCGACGTCAGATCGCTTCCGCGGGTGCGACCGATTTGTGACGATGTCTCAAAGTCGCCATGGGCTGCTCGATCAGATGATACGACGCCATCGAGACGAGAGCCGTTGCGAGCGTGATAATCGGTACGCTCAGCCATTTGCTTGGGCTTGGAAGCACGATCAGGGTCACGATAGCGAAGTGCCAAAGATAAATCGAGTAACTCAGCCTGCCGATATACTCCAGGATTGGGGTATTTAAGACCAATCTTGCAAATCGAAACCGATATGAGAAGAGAACATTTGTCAGGAGGACTGCAATGGCAATGCTTAGCAGGGAATAGCGGGTGGTTTCTCGGAAGAAAATATCTCGATAAGCGAAGCAGAAAGCGATGAGGGCGACAGCGCCGAAGGCGTAAGCCGGATGGCATAAGGCGCGGAGAATGGTGCGGCCGCGATTCATTTCACAGAGAACAGCGACGAGGACGCCGTACACGATGGCATCGATCTGATATTGCGTCTCAAAGTAGAAAACCTTCGTCGATAGCAACTCCGGATGCAACATCGCGCCGAAGAGGCGCAGGCAGAGGCAAAGTCCGCAGAGAAAAAGGCAAACACCGACGAGGTTTGTCGGACTCTTTCCGAAAAAAACGAAGATCAGCGGGAAAAATATATAAAAATGCTCTTCAACCGAAAGAGACCAGAAGATGATGAAGGGCATGATTTGCCCAAAATCTCCTGCCTCCGAAAGGTTCGCGTAGTAATAATTCGCGAAATAAAACAGCCCCGACAGGACCTCGACCAGATGGATCCGCGACGGAAACCAGATAGCGCATATTGCCAGGACGACAATCGTAAAACAAATAATGACCGGATAAAGTCTCAGTAGGCGGCGAATATAGAATTGGGTCAGGTCAATGCTTCCGCGGCTTTTCAGTTCCACGAATAATAGACGTGTGATGAGAAAGCCGCTGATTACGAAGAAAATCCTGACGCCGAAGCCGCCTGGAAAAATCTTGTTGCTGACGGTGTGAGACAGAAACACAAGCATGATGCTGAGCGCGCGCAGGCCGTTGAGGCTGGGGATGAACCCGCTCTTGGCCTCCATCGGGATCATCAGGCGATCCCGGCTATCGCGATCCACGGTCGAACTGTCATGCATCATTTCTGGTGCGCCGGTTAGTCTAGGTTGCGCGCATCTATGTCAGATTTTCCTGGGCACGTCACCCGAGAAAGTTAGACATCACGTCATCAATATATATGCACTAGGTTTGCGCTGGAAATAGTAAAGAAAACTGCTGTAATGCCTCGTGCCGGCGCGGGATCGCGATCGATACTGGATTCTGAGAAGGTTTGGCGGTCCGATCCATCAAAAGTCCTTCCAGCCAGCGGGCAGAGCAACGGATGACATCGGCAGCACAGCCATGCTGTTTCTAAACCGCAAGGCGCAGAGGAAGAGAACGGTGTGCCGATGGCATCCCAGGCGACCTCGCTCCCTGTCCATCAGGTCCGCTTCCCCGAGGTTGCAGATCGTGTGCCAGACCGCATGGAGAGCGCCTGAGAACGGTCAGCGCCAGGCGTGGTCCAGGGTTCCGCATTTCGCCGGCCCTGGGCGTCTCTCGGAGCCGATGTCGACGGTCCGTCATGACCGAAGGACCGGCGTCGGTCAGGAAGTCGCGTCAGCCGCCACCCGGGTCCGTCTCGCCGTCCGGCTGGCCGCCGCCCTTGGGGCCCTGGCCGGGCTTTCCCTCGGTCTTCTCGTTGGGGTCCATCACCGCGTCCGGCGCGGTATTGGCCGGCTTGCCCTTCGGCGGGGTCTGGTCGTTCTGCGGGTCGGTGTCGTCGGGGCCTGTCATCGCGTCACTCCTCGGAGCCGACGGCGGGCGAGCGGGGACGGTCGGACTGACCGTCGGACGAGCCGCCGGCCGGAGCCGGGTTGCGTCCCTTCGGCGTGCCATCCCAGGCGGCGTTGCGGTCGGTGTCGCTCCGGCCGCCGGAATCCTGCCGGGTGATCGCGGCCTGGTCGGCCGACTGGCCACCGCCCGCGGCGGCGGCTTCGCCGGGCTTGCCGACGTCGTCGTCCGGCTTGCGCGTTCCGACGATGGGGATGTGCTCGTTCGGCATGGCTACTCTCCCGCATCCTTGCCGTTCGGGGCGGTGGCGCGCTCGATGGCCTCGTGGGCGGCGCCCGAGGTCTCGGCCGTCCGCGCGGCGGCGCCGATGGCCTCCAGGGTCGCGGGCGTCCCGCTCTCCGGCTTGCCGCCCGGGGGCGTCGACCCGGCGCGCGGGGTGCCGTCCTGAGGCGCGTTGTCCTGCGTCGGACCCTCGGGGGCGCGGTCGGCGTCGAGGCCCTTCAGCGCGCCCTGCGCGCGCGGCTCGTCGGTCATGGTGTCCTCCTGGTGTCGGAGGCTCAACCCGGCGCACGGCCCGAGGTTGCTTCGCCCCCGCCGGCGGGGGCCCGGCGCGGGCGGATCGGAGATCTTCGGTGGGGCGGCCCGGGCTGCGTCGCCCGGACCGCCGGCCGGTCTCAGAGGCCGTCGAACAGTGCCGAGGAGATGTAGCGCTCGGCGAAGGAGCAGGCGACCGTGACGATGCGCTTGCCGCGGAAATCGGGACGCGCGGCGAGCTTCAGGGCCGCGGCCACGTTGCCGCCGGTGGAGATGCCGCCGGGGATGCCCTCGAGGCGCGACAGCTGGCGGGAGGTGTCGAAGGCCTCCTGGTTCGAGACCGTGATGACCTCGTCGATGATCGACTTGTCGAGGTTGTCCGGGATGAAGCCGGCGCCGATGCCCTGGATCTTGTGCGGGCCCGGCTGGCCGCCGGAGATCACCGGCGAGTCGGTGGGCTCGACCGCGACGATCTTCAGGCCGGGCAGGCGGGGCTTCAGCACCGAGCCGACGCCCGTGATGGTGCCGCCGGTGCCGACGCCGGCCACGAAGGCGTCGAGCTGGCCCTGGGTGTCGTTCCAGATCTCCTCGGCCGTGGTCTTTCGGTGAATTTCAGGGTTGGCCGGGTTCGAGAACTGCTGGGGCATGATCGCGCCCGGGATCTCGTTGAGGAGTTCCTCGGCCTTGGCGATGGCGCCCTTCATGCCCTGCGGGCCGGGGGTGAGCGCGAGCTCGGCGCCGAGGAAGGCCAGCATCTTGCGGCGCTCCAGGGACATGGTCTCGGGCATCACCAGGATGAGGCGGTAGCCGCGCGCGGCCGCCACGAAGGCGAGGGCGATGCCGGTGTTGCCGGAGGTGGGCTCCACCAGCGTGCCGCCCGGCTTCAGCTTGCCGGAGGCCTCGAGGGCGTCGATCATGTTGACGCCGATGCGGTCCTTCACGCTCGCGATCGGGTTGAAGAACTCGAGCTTCAGGAGGATCTCGGCGTCGACCCCGTGCTCCTTGGTGATGCGGTTGAGGCGGACCAGGGGCGTGTTGCCGATGGTCTCGGTGATCGAGCCGAAGATGTGGCCGTGGCCCGGCGTGCGGGTCGAAGCGGGGCTCTGGGACTCGGCCATAGATCTCTCCTGAACAGCGTGAGGCTTGCGTCTCGGCGGCCGGCGCAACGGCGCGCCGGACCTCGCCTGGAACGAACTCAGGGCCGGGAGATATCGCGTCGTTTCTGTCGAGGCAATCGACAAAGCCCGCAGATCAAAGACAATCCTTCTCCGTCGGCAATCGTGCCGCGGAGACGGAGTAGTCTTCTACTGTGAAGCGCGAGGATGAGAGAATTTGTTTCTCGATTCGGACGCTGCCCGACGGCGCCGCCGGATCAGTGCGTCAGCAGGGCGGCGCAGAGCATCACCATGGTGGCGACGACCGGGCTGGCGGTGACGATCATCGCGGCGCCTGCATGGAGTCCCTGGGGCCAGACGTAGCGGGTCTCCTCGCGCAGGCCGGGCCGGAGGCCGTTGCTGCCGGTGGTCCATTCCACCCTGGTGCCCATCGCGTACTCCCCGTGCGCCGGAACGGCCGGCGGCGGGGATAGGAGGCACGGAGCGGCTTGAACGGCGGGTAAATCCGCGGCCGCGACCGCGGATCGTCGTCAACGGAGGCTTAAAGGCGCCGGCCGCGGACCTCCCTCAGAGGGCGCGGTCGAAGCGCAGCTCGCCCTTCTGGCTCTTGATCACCAGCTGGGAGCCGACGAGATCCCACTGCCCGGCCGTGCGCAGGGCGATGAAGAAGTCCTGCTCGCTGGCGCCGAGGCCCTTGTCGCAGGGCTTCTTGGTCAGGGCGAGCGGGCCGACCGCGAGGTGCTGCTCCTTGAGCGGGAAGGCGGTGGCCGCGAAGGTGTTGCAGCCGCCGTAGCCGCGGGCGCGGTACTGCTTGTCGATCGTGAAGCTCGGGCGGTCGTTGCCGCCGAAGGGCTTGCCGTTCAGGCTCACCGCCGTCCAGGTGGCATCGAGGGGGAAGATCTTTTCCTGGGGCTTGGCCGCCGGGACGTACTGCTTCTTCTCGGGCTTCTCGCGGGCGTCTCGGCCGAAGCCCGTGACGTTGTTGCCCATCTGGGCGGTCGCTGCCGTGGTCATGGTCCCGGCCGCGATCGCGCCGGCTACCATGGCGATTCGGATCGCTCTCATCGTCTGGCCCCCTTTCAAGCGCGCTTCGCGTCGCGTCGAACGTTGCAACCTTGCCGGTCCCCTCGGGGCTCGACGCGGGGCGTGCGCGCGGAACCGCTCGGGATGGGACGGGCCCTGCGGCCCATCGGATAAGATTCCAGCACAAATATGGTCAAGGCCGCGTGGGCGGGGATTCGACGGGAAGCCGGCACGATCCCCCGTTAACCGTCCCCGGGGGCGGTTCGCATTGAACGAACCCGCCGGGCTGCCGTTGTCCCGGCGCAGCGACACCAGGGAGTGGACAGGGTGACGGGATCGGACGAGGGAACCCCGAGCGGCCTGCAGCCGGCGGCATCGGGCCCGAACATCATCAGCCCCGCCCAGTCGCGGGCGGCCCGGGCCCTGCTGAATTGGTCCGAGGCCGACCTCGCGGGCAAGCTCGGGCTCGGCGCGGATTTCGTGCGCGACTTCGAATCGGGCGGCCGGGAGCAGCCCTCGGGGCAGATCGAGGCGCTGCGCAGCACGCTCATGGCCCACGGCGTGGTGTTCAGCCAGGAGGGCGGCTCGGCCGGGGTCCGCCTGAGCGGGCAGGGTCGCGGCGAGGGCACGCGGCTGGACGCCCTGACAACCGAGAACGACCGCTAGGACCGGGATCGCTCCGCGCCCTTGGCGAGGGCCTTCAGGTCGCGGGCCGGGTCGGCGGCCTCCTCGGGCGTCAGGGGCAGCCCGAGGCCCAGAATGCGCCGCGCCGCCATGTGGTCGGCCGGGCGGTCCACCGTCTCGACGCCGCTGAGGCGGCCCTGGCGGAAGCGGAAGACGGACAGGCCGCTCTCGGACGGGCGCACGACGCTGGAATCGTCGGGCCGCGTCAGGCCGGCGATCTGCAGCTTGTGCGGTCCCTGGTCGCTCCAGAACCAGGGCACCGCCGCGTAGGCGGCGGGATGTCCGGCGAGGCGGGCGGCGAGGCAGCGGCCCTGGTCGACGGCGTTCTGCACCGATTCGATGCGCACGGGCCGGCCCTCCGCGAAGCGGCTCGGGACGCGGGCGCAATCGCCGATCGCCGAGATCGCCGGGTCGGAGGTGGCGAGGAAGGCGTCGGCGTGGATGCCGTCGCCGACGGCGAGGCCCGCAGCCTCGGCCAGATCCTGGTTCGGGACCACGCCGATGCCGACGAGGACGAGGTCGGCCTCGATGGCCGATCCGTCTGCGAGCCGGACCCGGGCCACCCGGCCCGCCTCGCCCTCCAGCCC
>NZ_JBYSXL010000104.1:0-11986 GCF_058782155.1 Methylobacterium sp. FW306-05-D | reverse complement strand
GCCCCGGCCCGGCCCCAGACCACCCGCCTCGCCTCCACCGAGCCGGTCTCCGGCGGCATGACGGGTTCGGCGGTCTCGGGCATGAACCCCGATGCGGCCCGCATGAGCACCCGCGCGGTGCCCGCCGCGCCGGCCCCGAAGGTGATCGACCGGGCCGCCGAGAAGCGCGCCGCCGACGCCCGCCGCGAGGCGGAGGCCCGCGAGGCCGCCGAGGCCAAGGGGGAGGCCAAGCGCCAGGCCGAGGCCGCCAAGCTCGCCGAGGCCCGTAAGGTCGTTGAGGCCGCCAAGGCCGCCGAGACCCGCAAGGCCGCGGAGAAGGCGGCCAGCGCTGCCAAGGTCGCCGAGACCAGGGCTGCCGAGGCCCGCAAGGCCCATATCCGCCCCGGGCAGGCCGTGGCCAAGGCCGAGGACAAGCCGGTCCGCAAGATCGAGATCAAGGAAGCCAAGGCCGAGGTGAAGGCCGACGCGGCCAAGGAAGCGGCCAAGGACGCTGCCAAGAAGGCCGAGGCGGCCCGCAAGACGGCCGAGGCCGAGGCGACCAAGCAGGCCAAGGCGGACGCGGCCAAGGACGCGGCCCGCAAGGTCGCCGAGGCGAAGGCCGCGGAGGCCGCCGCCAAGGAGGCGGCCAAGGCGCCCGTGAAGGTCGCCGCGGTGGAGGCGCCCAAGGCCGAGCCCGCCAGCACCGGGTCGGTCGCCGCCCCCGAGCAGTCGTTCCGCTGGCCCGCCAAGGGCCGGGTGATCTCGGGCTACGGCACCTCGGGCAACGAGGGCATCAACATCTCGGTGCCCGAGGGCACGGCGGTGAAGGCGGCCGAGGACGGCACCGTGGCCTATGCCGGCTCCGACGTGAAGGGCTACGGCAAGCTCGTCCTGGTGCGCCACTCCAACGGCTACGTCTCGGCCTACGCCCATAACGGCGAACTCGACGTGCGCCCCGGCGAGAAGGTCAAGCGCGGCCAGACCATCGCCAAGTCCGGCGCCTCCGGCAACGTGACCTCGCCCCAGCTCCACTTCGAGATCCGCAAGGGCGCGACCCCGGTCGACCCGATGCCGCACCTCGCCAGCAACTGATTGTCAGGCGCTCGCGCTGAAACGCAGAACGGCGGTCCTTCGGGGCCGCCGTTCTCGTTCCGGGGGGATGATGCCGGCCTCAGCGCCCCGTCCGCACCCGCGTCCAGCTCCGGGTCACGAAGCGCTGGGTGCGGTCGTCCCAGGCGGTGTTGCTGGAGAGGCGCTGCATCGTCGCCTCGTCCGGGTAGATGCCGGGATTGGCCAGGATCTCGGGCTTGACGAACTTCCGGGCCGCCGCGTTGCCGCTGGCATAGGAGACGAAGTTGGTGTTGGCCGCCGCCACCTCGGGCCGCATCATGTAGTCGAGGAAGAGGTGGGCCTCGGTGGGATGGGGCGCGTCCTTCGGGATCGCGAAGGCGTCGAACCACATCAGCGCGCCCTCGCGCGGGATGAGGTAGGCGACCTCGACCCCGTTCTTGGCCTCCTCGGCGCGCTTGCGGGCCTGCATCACGTCGCCCGAATAGCCGACCGCGAGGCAGAGGTCGCCGTTGGCGAGCCCGTTGATGTATTCCGAGGAGTGGAACTTGCGCACCGAGCCCCGCACCTTGAACAGCGCGTCGGTGACCTGGGTGATGTCGTCCCAGCGCTTGGAATCCGGCTTGAAGCCGTAGAAGGGCAGCAGGCTCGGGATCAGGTCCTCGGGGGAATCGAGCAGCATCACCCCGCAATCCTTGAGCTTGGCCATCAGGCCCGGATTGAGGACGAGGCTCCAGGTGTTGAGGGGCTGGCTCGCCCCCAGGCGCTCGCGCACCTGGGCGAGGTTCACGCCGATGCCGGTGGTGCCCCACATGTAGTCCACGGCGTAGGTGTTGCCGGGATCGTAGGTGGCCAGCCGCGCGGCGATCTCTGGCCAGGCATGGACGAGGTTCGGGATGCGGGCCTTGTCGAGGGGCTGGAACACGCCCGCCCGGATCAGCCGCTGCAGGAACGGCCCGGAGGGCGCCACCACGTCGTAGCCCGAGCGCCCGGCCAAGAGCTTGGTCTCGAGGATCTCGTTGTTGTCGTAGGTGTCGTAGACGACCTTGATGCCGGTCTCCTTCGTGAAGGCCTCCAGCACCTTCGGGTCGATGTAGTCCGACCAGTTGTAGATGTTGACGACGCGCTCGCGGGCCGGCGCCTGCGCGCGGGCGCCGGGGGCGGCCCCGAAGGCCAGGGCGGCGAGCGCCCCGGCGACCAGCCCCCCGGACAGGAGCGCGCGGCGGGTGCCGGCTCGGATCATGCCTGTCCCTTCGCGGCCACCACCACGATCTCGGCGAGGTATTCGGGGGCGGCGAGCCTGGCCTCCACCGTGGCGCGGGCCGGCGGGTTGTCCTTGGCCACCCAGGCATCCCAGGCGGCGTTCATCTCCGCGAAGGTGGCGATGTCGGCCAGGTAGATCGTCGCCGTGAGGATGCGGCTCTTGTCGGTGCCGGCGGCTGCGAGCAGGCGGTCGATCTCGCCCAGGATCTCCTGGGTCTGGGCGGTGACGCCGGCGCCCACCACGGTGCCGGCCACCTGGCCCGCGAGGAAGACCATGTCACCGTAGGTGACGGCCTGGCTCATGCGCGGGCCGGATTCGAAGCGCTGGATCGTCATGGCGGGAAAGCGTGCCTCTCGCGGGCCGGCCCGGCGCCCCATGGCGCCCGGACTTCCGGCGCAAGCCTTGTGCCGTGCCGTGCCCCCGAGCGTAAAGGGGGCCCGCCGCCTCCGGCCCCCGCGCGCGCCCTCCGGAGCAATGCGACAAAGTCCCTTCCCGCAGCGCAACTCATCCTGCGGGTGCGGCGTTCTCACCCCAGGCGCAAGGCCAAGGCGACACAGCCAGCCGTTATGGCCTGTGAGGTCCGACCCAGCGGGTTCGGCCAAGTATCGAGGATCAGCTCATGGGTATCATCTGGACCATCATCATCGGCTTCCTGGCCGGTGTCATCGCCAAGTTCATCATGCCGGGCAGCAACGAGCCCGCCGGCTTCATCCTGACCACGATCCTCGGCATCGTCGGCGCCTTCGTCGCCACCTTCCTCGGCCAGGCGCTCGGCTGGTACGGTCCGAACCAGGGCGCGGGCCTGATCGGCGCGGTCGTCGGCGCCATCGTCGTGCTGGCGATCTACGGCTTCATCCAGGGCCGCCGCTCGACCACCACGCTGTAAGTCCACGCGACAGCCACGACCCCACGCGGAAAGGGGCGCCTCACCGAGGCGCCCCTTTTTCATGTCCGGACGACACGTTGCGCGATGCCCGATGCCGTCGGGCATGGGAGCCCCGCGGCATCGGGCGCGGCCGCTCAGGCCTCCGTCACGGCCTTGACGGCGCAGTGGCCAGTGGCGCCGCGGATGGCGAGGCCGGCGCCGACCACGAGGGCCGCGAGGCTGAGCCACTTGTTCGGGCGCGGCTGCGCGGCGGCGGCGGCGATGCCGAGACCGAGCACCACCGAGACGGCGCGCTCCGTGGTGGTGAGGTTCGGGGTGCCGCTGAAGATGTCGTGGATCATCGCGTTGGCCATGCTGGCGTCTCCTGTGCTGCGTCGCGGGGCGAACGCGGCGGAGGAACGGGCGTTCCACGCCCCCGGTGCGGCGCGGCACGGTGTCGTCCGGCCGCCCCGCCCCTGTCCCGGCCTCGGGTCAGCGCGGATAGGCGGTCAGGCCGCCGGCCCGGGCGGCGGCGGCCTCGGCCTTGCGGTGGGCCTCCGCCTCTGCCGCGCAGGCGGCCGCCTCGAGATCGTCCAGGGGGGCCGTCCCCGCGCAGCGCGCCCGCAGGGCGTCGAGCTCCTCCTCGGTGAGGCTCTCGATGCCGATGTAGCGGTTCTGCGCGGCGCTGGCCCGGATCAGCTCGTCGAGCTTGGCCTGGATCGCCGCGCCATCGCGGTTCTGGGTGTTCTGGATCAGGAACACCATCAGGAAGGTCACGATGGTGGTGCCGGTGTTGATGATGAGCTGCCAGGTGTCGGAGAAGCCGAACAGCGGCCCCGTCACCGCCCAGACGAGGATCAGCGCGATGCTGACCGCGAAGGTCGCCGGGCGTCCGGCGGCGCGGGCCACCTTCGAGGCGAAGGCGGTGAAGAGCTGGGCCGATTTCAGGCTCCCGACACGCATGCGACCTCCGCGATCCTCATGGCCGCCCTGACTGGAGGAAGAACCCGCGACGGCGGGAAACCGTTGCCGCGGCCCTAACGGGCGTTGGGCAGGCGCACGGTCACCCCGGGCCGGGGCGCCGGGCTTTCCGGGCCGTCCGGCGGCGCGCCGCCCCAGCGCGTCGCCTCGATGCGCGCCGTGCCCCATCCGGTGGCGACGGCGATCGAGAGGGGCAGCAGCAGCGTCCCGTCGAGGATCGGGGCGAAGCGCACCCGCATGTCGTCGTTGGCGGCCATCCGGCGGACGTTGCTGCCGCCGGAGCGGTGCCCGGAGATCGGCACCCAGCGCACCCGGCAGTCGAGGGCGGGGCCCCGATAGGCGCCCTCCGTCACCGTCACCAGGCTGCCGCGCGACAGCACGAGGTCGGCCCGGCTCGCCCCGTCGAAGACCGGGATGCGTCGGTCGCACAGGCCCGGCTCCAGGGGCCCGGCCCCGAGGGGGATCGTCAGCATGGTCAGGGGGTCGACCACGCCGACCTTGTCCTCCGGCGCCACCGGGACCCGGTCCTCGCGCGGGGCCGGGGGCGGCTCGACGCTGGCGCTGCGCACGTGGCCGCCGGCGAGGTCGAGCTCCACCGCGACCGGCTTGCCGCCGTAGCGGCTGTCGATCCGGAAGGTGGCGGTCACCGCGCCGGCGCGGGTCGCCGACCCGGCAACGGCGGCCTTGCCGGCCCCGTCGAAGAAGAAGCCGGCCAGGCCGCGCAGGCCCGCCTCGAGTTCGAGGGCATAGCGTTCGCCCGCCCGCTCGACCACGAGGGTGGCCTCGCCCGCCGGCAGGTTCAGGAAGCTCAGGCCGTAGGCCGCCGTGAAGCGGCGCGCGGGGGTGTCGCCCACGGCCCGGGCGCCGGCCGCGCCGGCCACGAGCGCGGCGCCCGCCAGGGCCAGGGCCTGCAGGGCCCGGATATGTCTGTGCCGGGGAGCGGACACGGAAGATCGCCTCATCGCGCCGCGGGCGGCGCCCAGTCTGTCATATCGGCGTCGGGCGCGCGTAGTATGCGCGCTTCGGCACGTCGCGGGCCGCCGAGATCCGCGGCCGAAACCTTCGGCCGACGTTCCACGCCGATCGAAGCATCCCGCATGCCGCCGGGAGCCGCCAGGACACGACGCCCTTGGACCGACCCGCCCGATACGCCCTGTATTTCACCCCCGCCCCCGGCTCGGCGCTGGCTGCCTTCGGCGAAGCCGTCCTCGGCTCCGGCCCGGCGCCCGGCCCGGAGGCGCTCCGGGCGATCCTGGCCGCCAACACCGCCGAGCCGCGCCGCTACGGGTTCCACGCCACCCTGAAGGCGCCGATGCGCCTCGCCCCCGGCGCGACCGAGGCCGATCTCCTCGCGGCGGCCGAGGCTCTGGCGGCCCACCGGAGTCCCCTGCCCGTCGGCCCCCTGCGGGTGGCCGCCCTCGGGGCCTTCGCCGCCCTGGTGCCGGCCGCTTCCCAGCCGGATCTCGGGCTGCTCGCGGCCGAATGCGTCGCCGCCCTCGACCCCCTGCGGGCGCCCCTCTCCGAGGCCGAGCGCGCCCGGCGCCGGCCCGAGCGCCTGGACCCCCGCGGGCGCGCGCTGCTGGAGCGCTGGGGCTACCCGCACGTCTTCGAGGCCTTCCGCTTCCACATGACGCTCACCGGCCCCCTGGGGTCGGAGGACCGGGCGACGGCCCTGCCCCTGCTGGCCGAGGCCGCCGCGGGCCTGCCCGACCTCGCGATCGATGCGCTGAGCGTGGTCGTCCAAGAGGGCGCGGCGCCGTTCCGCCTCCTGCGCCGCCTCCCCTTCCCCGCCTGACAGGATCGCCCGATGGTCTCCGATCGCCTCGGTCTCGAACCGGCCGTCCACCCCACGGCCCAGCTCTCGGAGTGCCGCCTCGGCCGCTACACCGAGGTCGGTGCCCGCACGCGCCTCAGCGAGACCAGCCTCGACGACTACTCGTACATCGTCGAGGACGGCCAGGCGAACCACACCACCATCGGCAAGTTCTGCTCCATCGCCTCGCACGTGCGGATCAACCCGGGCAACCACCCGATGGAGCGGGCCTCGCAATCCCACTTCACCTACCGGGCCAGCGCCTACTGGCCGGGCGAGGCGGACGACGCCGCCTTCTTCGCCCGGCGCCGGGCCCTGCCCGTCACGATCGGGCACGACGTCTGGATCGGGCACGGGGCCGTCATCCTGCCCGGGCGCAGCGTCGGCACCGGGGCGGTGATCGGCGCGGGCACGATCCTGACCCGGGACGTGGCGCCCTACACCATCGTGGTCGGCAATCCCGGCCGCGTGGTACGCCGCCGGTTCCCGGAGGCGGTGGCCGAGCGCCTGCAGGCCCTGGCTTGGTGGGACTGGGACCATACCCGGCTGGGCCGGGCGCTGCCGGATTTCCGCACCCTGCCGATCGAAGCATTCCTGGAGCGTTACGAAGCCGAGGCATAAGACTGCCGGCTATTGGTTAGCCGGAAAATAGTCATTCTCCTGTCGTGTGGGACAGGTCTACCGGCGCTCACCGTGAATCGCCGGAGGCCTCCATGCTGATCCTCGAAGGGCTCGCCCGCCATTACGGCGACCGCCGCGCGGTGGACAGCGTCTCCCTCGCCATTCCCCGCGGCCAGTTCGTGGGCGTGATCGGGCGCTCGGGCGCCGGCAAGTCGACCCTGCTGCGGATGATCAACCGCCTCGCCGAGCCGACGGGCGGCCGCATCCTGTTCGAGGGCCTCGACGTCACGGCCCTGCGCGGCCGCGACCTGCGGCGCTGGCGGGCGCGCTGCGCCATGATCTTCCAGCAGTTCCACCTCGTCGGCCGCCTCGACGTCCTGAGCAACGTGCTGATGGGCCGGCTGTCGGAGGTGCCCCGGCACCGCTCGCTGCTCAAGCTCTGGTCGGAGCGCGAGCGCGCCCTGGCTCTGGCCGCCCTCGACGAGTTCGGCATGGGCGACTTCGCCGGCCACCGGGCCGACCAGCTCTCCGGCGGCCAGCAGCAGCGCGTCGCCATCGCGCGGGCGATGATGCAGGCCCCCGACCTGATCCTGGCCGACGAGCCCGTGGCCTCCCTCGATCCGCGCAACACCCGCATCGTCATGGACGCGCTGGCCGAGGCCAACCGGCGCCACGGCCTCACGGTGCTGTGCAACCTGCATTCCCTCGACCTGGCCCGCGGCTATTGCGACCGCCTCGTCGGCCTCGCCGACGGCCGCCTCGTCTTCGACGGCGCCCCCGCCGACCTCACCGAGGCGGTGGCCCGCCAGCTCTACGGGCTGGAGGCGGGCGAGGTCCTCGACGCCCCCGAGCCGGCGCGGCCCCGGGCCTATCCCGCCGCCCTCGTCGCCTGATCTTCGTCGTCCACCCGTTCGGGAGATTCCCATGCTGACCCGTCGATCCCTCGCCGGAGCCCTCGCGCTCGCCCTTCTCGCCGCACCCGCCGCCGCGCAGGACTGGAAGGCGGCCTATCCGGAGCTCACCCTGGCGGTGATCCCGGCCGAGAACGCCTCGGGCACCAGCGACCGCTACGCGCCGATGACCGCCTACCTGTCGAAGGCCCTCGGCGTGCCGGTGACGCTGCGCATCGCCAACGACTACGCCGCCGTGATCGAGAGCCAGCGCGCCGGCAACGCCCAACTCGCCTTCTACGGCCCCGCCTCCTTCGCCCGCGCGGTGATGACCGGCGTCAAGATCGAGCCCATCGTCAACCAGCGCCACGACAACGGCGCCTCGGGCTACACCTCGGTGATCTACGTGCGCGCCGACAGCCCGTACAAGACGATCGAGGACCTGAAGGGCAAGAACCTCGCCCTGGTCGACCCGAACTCCACCTCCGGCAACCAGGCGCCGCGCTACTTCCTGCACAGGGCCGGCCACCCGGTCGACACCTTCTTCGGCAAGACCGTCTATGCCGGCAGCCACGAGAACGCCGTCCTCGCCCTGGTGCAGGGCACCGTGGACGCGGCGGCCAACCTCTACAACTCCGACACCGACACCATGGTCACCCGGATGGCCACCAAGGGCATGCTGAAGAAGCCGGACGGCACCCCGATGGGCCAGGGCGACTTCCGCGTGGTGTTCCGGTCCGACTTCCTCCCCGAGGGGCCCTTCGCCATGCTGGCGAGCCTGCCCGACGACCTGAAGGCCAAGATCCGCGACGCCCTCGTGGCGATGCCCAGGGCCGACAAGGCCGCCTTCGACCGGCTCTCGGACGGCAAGGACCAGGGTTTCACCCCCGTGACCCTGAAGGACTACCAGCCGATCCTCGAGATGCTGAAGTTCAACGACGACCAGCGCCGCAAGTCTTGAGCGGATTTTCGATCTTGAGCGGATTCGGCCCGGGGTCGCCGGGGTGCGGCGATGCCTGAGCGGATCACGCCCCTGCCCCCGGACCGGGCCGCCGCCCTGGCGGGGGCCTACGCGGCCGCCGTCACGGCGACCCGGCGCCGGACCTGGGCCGGCCTCGCCGGGCTGGTGATCCTCACCGGGCTCGCCGCCCGGGCCGCCGAGGTGCGTCCCCTGGTGCTGGCGGCCCATCTCGGCCGCTTCACCGACTACATCGCCCAGATCCTGCCCCCCCTGACCTGGGCCAACCTGCCGGGGGACCTCGCCGAATGGTACTGGGGCGGGCCGAAATGGCTCGGGCTCCTCGGTGAGACCCTGCTGATGGCCTATCTCGGCACCCTCCTGGGGGCGGTCGGCGGATTCCTGCTGTGCTTCTCCGCGGCCGCCAACGTGGCCGGCAGCCGGACGGCCTGCTTCCTGGTGCGGCGCGGGCTGGAATTCTGCCGCACCGTGCCGGAGATCGTGTTCGCGCTGATCTTCGTCATCGCCTTCGGCCTCGGGCCGATGGTGGGGGTTCTCGCCCTGGCGATCCACACCACCGGGGCGCTGGGCAAGCTGTTCTCGGAGGTCGTCGAGAACATCGACATGAAGCCGGTGGAGAGCCTCACCGCCGCCGGGGCCGGGCGGATCGAGACCCTGCGCTTCGCCGTGCTGCCGCAGGTGCTGTCGAACTTCGTCTCCTACGGGCTGCTGCGCTTCGAGATCAACGTGCGCGGCGCCGGCGTCATGGGCTTCGTCGGGGCCGGCGGCATCGGCCAGGAACTCCTCGTGGCGATCCGCAACTTCTACTACGCCGACGTCAGCGCCATCCTGGTCCTGATCATCCTCACCGTGATGGCGATCGACCTCGGCACCGAGCGCCTGCGCCATCGCCTGCTCGGAGGCCTGCGATGACCGGTCCCGAATGCGGCCCGGCCGAGATCGCCGCCCTGCGCCGGCGCTTTCCCGAGAGCTTCCGGCCGGCCCGGCGGGGGCGGCTCCTCGCGGTCCTCGCGCTCGCCGGGCTCGCCGCCCTGGCGGGCTACGCGATGGTCCGCCTCGATTTCTCCACCGGGCGCCTGCTCGCCGGGCTCGGACGCCTCGGCGAGTTCAGCCTGCTGATGTGGCCGCCGGAGACCGGCGGCCGGGCCTGGACCTTCCTGCAGGCCCTGGCCGAGACCCTCGGCATCGCCTTCATCGGCACGCTGACGGCCGCGCTCCTGGCCTTTCCGGTGGCGTTCCTCGCCGCCCGCAACGTCGTGCCGAATCCCTTCGTGCACTTCACCGTCCGGCGCGGCCTCGACGTGGTGCGCTCCGTCGACGTGCTGATCTGGGCGCTGATCTGGATCAACGTCGTCGGGCTCGGCCCCTTCGCCGGGGCGCTCGCCATCGCCTGCGCGGATTTCGGGGCGCTCGGCAAGCTGTTCTCCGAGGCGATCGAGACCGTCGACGGCAAGGCCGGCGAGGGCGTCTCCGCCTCCGGCGGCGCCGAACTGCACCGCATCCGCTTCGGGTTGATCCCGGCGGTGCTGCCGGTGCTCGGCAGCCAGGTGCTGTACTTCTTCGAGTCGAACACCCGCTCGGCCACCATCATCGGCATCGTCGGCGCGGGCGGCATCGGCCAGTATCTCAGCGAGCTGATCCGCGTCCTCGAACTGCGCCAAGTCGCCTTCCTGATCCTGATGATCCTCGTGACCGTGGCCCTCATCGACGCCGTCTCGGGCCGCCTGCGCCGGGCCCTGATCGGCGGGGCCGCGCGGTAGGGGCGAGGCCGCGAGCGATCCGCTCCCGGCCCCGGGCGGCTACGGCGCCGTGCGGAGGGTCGGGGGCCCGAGATGCTGGAGGTAGTCCGGCTTGCCGAGGCTCACCCCGGCGCTGCGGAGGATCCCGTAGGCGGTGGTCACGTGGAAGAAGAAGTTCGGGAGCGCGAAGCCGGTGAGATAGGCCTGCCCGGTGAAGCGGTATCCCGTGCCGTTCGGGAAGTTCAGCTCCACCGCGCGCTCCGCCCCCGAGGCCAGTGCGGCCGGGTCGATGCTCTCGACGAAGGCGATCGTCCGGGCGCAGCGCGCCTTCAGCTCGGCGAAGGTCGTCTCGACGTCGGGCATCGCGGGCGCCCCGATGCCGGCGAGCCGGGCCATCGCGTTCTTCGCGCTGTCGGACGCCATCTGATACTGGGCCGGCAAGGGCTTCATGTCCGGGGCGAGCCGCCGGGCGAGCAACTCCGCCTCCGGCTTCTCCGAGGCCGCCTTGTCGAGCCAGGCGCTCATGCTGCGAAGCGCGTTGACGAAGACCGGGACGCTGACGTCGTGGATGCTGATGCTCATCCGGAAACGGTAGGGCACGGGTCGCCCGGGACGCGGTGAGAAGGCGCACATGGCCGGCCCGCCCTCCGGCCCGGAGAACCCCTCACTCCACCACCAGCTCCACCCGGTCGGCGGCGAAGAGACTGCGGGTGGCCTGGATGCGGGTGCCCGCGCCGTCCACGTTCACGCTCGACAGGGCGATCAGGGTGCGGCCGGGGGCGATGTCCAGGCGCTCCGCCTCCTCGGGGCTGGCCGGGCGCGCGCCGATCCGGGTCGAGAGCCGGGTGTAGTCGGCCACCCCGAAGCCCGCATAGGCGCGGGTGAGGGAGCCGCTGGCGGCGTAGGCCGCGTCGAAGCCGGCAAAGCGCGGCAGGGGCAGGCAGGTCCGGGCCGTCGAGATCGGGGCGCCGTCGGCCCGGTGCACGGTGAGGAGCTGGAGAATCGGCGCGCCGGGCGCGAGCCCCAGGGCCTCGGCCCAGTCCGCATCCGCCGGCACGGTCGCGGCGGCGATCAGGTCGCCCCAGGCCTCGCGCCCGGTGCGCGAGACGATCTCGGAGAAGCGCGTCCGGGGGCCGATCGGGTAGGGAATCGGTCCCTGCTCCACGAAGCTGCCCCGCCCTTGCGTGGTGCGCACCAGCCCGCCCTCGGCGAGCACGCCCAGCGCCCGGCGCACCGTGTGCCGGTTCACGCCGAAGCGCGCGGCGAGCGCCGATTCGGCCGGCAGCTGCGCCCCGGCCCCGAGGGTCCCGTCGCGGATCTCGCCCGCCAGGGTGTCGGCGATCTGCCGCCAGGCGGCGAGGCCGCCCCCGCGCTGGAGCGCCGTCACGCGGGTGTCGCCCGCCTCGGTCATGGTTTCCTCGCCTGGGTCGCTCGCATGACGTCCTCGAAAGCCTCCCGGAAAGCCCTTGCACCTGTTCATCCACTTGTCTATACATCTAGACATGTTGGGAGACCGACCGATGCCGAGCGCCAGCCAAACACCACCTGAGCCCGGGATGCCAGATCTTGCCGCGCGCCGCCGCGCCATGGCGCTGGCCGGTGCGGCGACCCCCGACGAATTGCTGGCGGCCCTGGCGCGGGCCGGCGCCGCGGCCCAGGCGGAGGATCTGCGCGCGCCGGAGACGGGCCTCGTCATGGTCCGCGGGCGGATCGGCGGCGACGGCCGGCCCTTCAATGCCGGCGAGGCCACGGTGACCCGGGCGGCGGTGCGCCTGCCCGGCGGCGAG
>NZ_JBYSXL010000103.1:0-12350 GCF_058782155.1 Methylobacterium sp. FW306-05-D | reverse complement strand
GCGGGGGGGGGCCGCGGCGGGGGAGGTCTGGTCGCTCATGGGATGTCTGTGAGGTCTTCGGCGCGGATCGGCATGGAGGCGGTCGGCGGGCGGAGGTGCCCCCGGGGCCGGCGGAACGGAGGCGAGTCGTCGCCCTCCCGGCCTTCGCATCGGTCCGCCGCAGCGGCCCTCAGGCGCAGGCCGGGCTCATAATTCGAGGCCGGGACGCGCTCGGCACGCCGAACCGTCCGCGCAGATCACCATCGACGCCCATGCGGCGGCTTCTAGCAGCGGCGCAGGCGCGAGACCAGCGAGCTTTCGGGGTTCCGCCCGCGCGATGCATCTGCCGCCCTCGACTCTCCGAGTCGTGCCTTTCCCAGTCCAGCATTTCTCAGTCCAGCATTTCTCTTGGGACCTTTTTCAAGCTCGGCCGTTGTTCCGCACGCGTTCGGGTGCCCTCCGGCCTCCTGCCGGGAACCACGTCTGTCCGGGTGACCGAGACGCGGCGTCATAGGGAGACACGACCATGAGAAAAGCTCTGCTCGCCGCCAGCCTCGTCCTGTCCGCCTTCGCCCTGTCGGGCGCGGCCGAAGCCCAGGGCCTGCCGGGCGGCATCCGCCGCGGCGCGGCCGAGGGCGACCGGGTCGCCGGTCCGGTGGGCGGCATCGTCGGCGGCGCCGTCGGCGGCGCGGTGGGCACCGTGAACGGGGCGCTCGGCATCGATCCGGGCCGTCGCGCCTACCGTACCCGCATGAAGTCCCGCCGCCATTACCATCACCGCCGCCACCGCTGAGGCGGTCAGGGATCCCGCGGGGCGAGCCCGGCCTCCGCCCGGGGGCGCCCGCGGGATTCCTGGGCCAGGAGGTAGAGCCCGGAGCCGATGACGATGGACGCGCCGGTCAGCGTCCACCGGTTCGGCACGTCGCCGAAGACGAGGTAGCCGAGCAGCACCGACCAGAGCAGCTGGGTGTAGATGAAGGGCGCCAGCACGTTGGCCGGCGCCCTCGCATGGGCCAGGACCAGCAGCCAGTGCCCCAGCGTACCGAACAGGCCGACTCCGATCAGGAGGGCCCAGGCGCTCCACGCCGTCGGGGTGGTCCAGATCCAGGGCAGCAGCGGGCTCATCACCGCGAGGCCGGCGAGCCCCGAGTAGAACACCGTCGTGGCCGTCGAATCGACGCCCGCGAGCTTACGCGTGATCAGCACGTAGAACGCGTAGCACAGCATGTTGCCGATGCTGAGAAGCACCGCCGGCTGGAACGCGCCGACGCCCGGCCGGACGATGACCAGCACGCCGAGGAAGCCGATCCCCACCGCCACGAGCCGCCGCGGGGACGACCATTCGCCCAGCAGCGGGCCGGCGAGCAGCGCCACCATCAGGGGCGTCGCGAACTGGATCGACAGCGTCTCGGCGAGCTGGAGCTTGCGCAGCGCCAGGAAGTTGAGGGCCGTCGACCCGAACAGCAGCAGCGAGCGCAGCACCTGGAGCGTGGGCCGGTTCGTGCGCGCCACCCCGGGCGTCCGCACCGGATTGAGGACCATCAGCACCAGGGAGACGTTCACGGCGTAGCGCATGAAGGTCGAGAGCAGCGGATCGACGCCGAGGCCGGCCAGGGTCTTGGCGGAGGCGTCGAGACAGGCGAAGAACGCCAGCGTGCCGCACATCAGGGCGATGCCGGCCAGGCGCCGGTTCGTGGGCGCGGCGCCCCCTGGTTCTGACCTCACGACCCGATCCCGATCCGGGGCGGCGTTCCGCCCGTCTGCACTGCGCGACGGAGGTGGTTTAGAGCAGGCACCCCGCCCCGCACACCCGCGCTCAGGTCGGGTCGGGTCCGGGGCCGAAGCATCGCTCCGCCCCGCCGGGAAACGGAATGCTAACCATCCGTTGCACGCAGGACGATCAATCGCGCGACCTGCACCAATTCTTATCGATCTCCGCCTCAGCCTGTCCGGCGAACGTCACCGGCGGAGGTCAGCCATGACGAAGGCCATACCCTTGATCGCCACCTTCGGGCTGGTCTGCCTGATGATTCTGCCCGCGCCCGGCATCCTGGGCCTGATGATCGGCCTCGCCTGCGCGATCACCATCGTGCTCTGCGCGGTCCTCTGGCTGTTCGACCGGGCCGCCTCGCAGCTCGCCCTCGCCATGGAGCGGACCGGCGAGCGCTTCAAGCGCCGGCGGGCGGTGCATGCGGGCTCCGGCATGATGCGCAAGGCCAAGCCCCCGAAGAGCTCGGCTTCGAAGGTCTAGGCTTCGACGGCCAGGCCGCTCGAGCGGGCACCGGCGGGGACGCGCCCTGCCGGGGGACCTCGGCCCTAGAGCGCCTCCGGAACCGCCAGGGTCTCCGGCTCGTCCTCGTCCATCTCGGAATCGCCCTCGACCTCGTGGCCGGTGACGCCGGAGACCTCGGCGAGGTTGCGGGCGGCCTTGCGCAGGAGCTTGCGCAGCCGGCGCTTCTCCTTGCCGTCGAACCCGTCCAGGAGTTCCGCCTCGACATCGTCCCAGAGCCGCTCGATGGCCGCCGCCTTGGCCAGACCCGTCTCGGTGAGGCGCACGCGCACGATGCGGCCGTCGCCGGCCTCGGCGCGGCGCTCGACGAACCCGAGGGCGGCGAGCCGCGAGATGGTCTTGGACGCGGTCGGCGGGCGCACCCGCAGGGTCGCGGCGAGGTCGCCCATGGTCATGGTCCCGGCCGCGGCCAGGGCCTGCACCACCTGCTCCTGCCCGGCGAAGAGATCGAGGGCGGCCAGGCGGTCGCCGATGCGGGAGCGGTGCAGGCGCGCGGCCTGGACCAGGGCCCAGCCCACGCTCTTCGAGCCCGGGGGCCGCAGGCGCTTGTCGGACTTGCTCATGCTCCGCTCGCCATCCCTGTCACCGCCCGTCCCGGGAAGCGAGGCCATCGCCGCGCGGGCCAAGCCCTCGCCGGGTTCGGCCATCCCGCGCTCGTCAGCCGCCCGCATCGCTCGTCCTCTCCGACATGTTAGCCCGCGGGCGCTGGACCCGCGCCGGTCAATCCGGACGCATCCACCGGCAACCCGGCCCCGCAGACCAGGTTACCGGCGACCGGAGCCGTTCCCGCGTGATGGCGGCATGACCGGCCCGTATGAAGCTGCGATGACAGAGCCCCCGGCTCGGGGCCGCCAGGACGGGAAAAGTCGGCTAAACGGCCGTTCGCGCCCGCGCCTGGACGAAGCCCGACCCCTGGATTAAGCGTTGCGGGCCATCGTCGGCGCGCCCGATCCCGGCTCCGGCGAAGGCCTCCCGGCTCCGGCGAAGACCTCCCGGGACCCGAAGCCCTCTCTCAGGACCCCCATGAAGGCAGTCATCCTCGCAGGCGGTCTCGGCACGCGCCTCTCCGAGGAGACGGTGACGCGCCCCAAGCCCATGCTGGAGATCGGCGGCCGCCCGATCCTCTGGCACATCATGCGGATCTTCGCCGCCCACGGGGTGCGCGAATTCGTGATCTGCCTCGGCTACAAGGGCTACGTCATCAAGGAGTTCTTCCTGAACTATCGGCTGCACCTGTCCGACGTGACCGTCGACGTCGGGCGCGGCCATGTCGATTTCCACCGCAGCACCGCCGAGGACTGGCGCGTCTCGCTGATCGAGACCGGCGAGACCACGATGACGGGGGGGCGCCTGAAGCGGGTGCGCGACTACCTCGGCGACGACGACTTCTTCATGACCTACGGCGACGGCGTCGCCGACGTGGACCTGACGGCGCTGGCCGCCTTCCACCGGGCGCACGGCAAGCTCGCCACGCTGACGGCGGTGACGCCGCCGGGCCGCTTCGGCGCGCTGGAACTCGAGGACGGCACGGTGCGGCGCTTCCGCGAGAAGCCCGCCGGCGACGGGGCGACCATCAACGGCGGCTTCTTCGTGCTCTCGCCACGCGTGCTCGACCGGATCGCGGGGGACGCCACCGTCTGGGAAGCCGAGCCGCTGGAGGGTCTGGCCGCCGACGGCCAGCTCGCGGCCTACGTCCATACGGGCTTCTGGCAGGCCATGGACACCCTGCGGGACAAGAACCACCTCGAAGCCCTGTGGGCGGGGGACGCGCCGCCCTGGAAGTGCTGGTAGTCTGGCGCGCCAGCGGAGATCGTTTCCGGAGATCGTTTCACAGCGTGCAGCCCTCGCCCTTTCCCCTGCCGCGCACGCGCGACCCGAATCCCGACCCCGCCTTCTGGGCCGGGCGGCGGGTGCTCGTCACCGGCCATACCGGCTTCAAGGGCGGCTGGCTCTGCCTGTGGCTCGAGCGCCTGGGCGCCCGGGTGAGCGGGCTGGCGCTGGCCCCCGACACCACCCCGAGCCTGTTCGCGGCGGCCGGCCTCGGCAGCGGGTTCGATTCGCACCTCGCCGACATCCGCGACGCCGCGGCGGTCCGGGCGTGCCTGGACGCGACCGCCCCCGAGATCGTCGTTCACATGGCGGCCCAGGCCCTGGTGCGCGCCTCCTACCGCGATCCGCTGGCCACCTACGCCACCAACGTGATGGGCACCGCCCACGTGCTGGAGGCCGTGCGGGCGACGCCCTCCGTGCGGGCCGTCGTGGTGGTGACGAGCGACAAGGCCTATGCGAACCGCGAATGGCCCTGGGGCTACCGCGAGACCGAAGCGCTCGGCGGCCACGACCCCTACAGCAGCTCCAAGGGCTGCACCGAGCTGGTCGCGGCGGCCTACCGGGCCTCGTTCCTCGAAGAGCGGGACTGCCGGGTCGCCACCGCCCGGGCGGGCAACGTCATCGGCGGCGGCGACTGGTCGGAGGACCGGCTCGTGCCCGACATCGTCCGCGCCTTCGCACGGGGCGAATCGGTCGAGATCCGCGCGCCGCACGCCACCCGGCCCTGGCAGCACGTGCTCGAACCCCTGAGCGGCTACCTGCGCCTCGCCGAGTGCCTGGCGGGGGACGAGGGGCCGCGCTACGCCGAGGCCTGGAACTTCGGCCCGGCGGATGAGGATTGCCGGCCGGTGGCGCATCTCGTCGACGGGCTCGCCCAGGCCTGGGGGTCCGATGCCCTGTGGCACCTGTCGGAGGCGATCCACCCGCACGAGGCGACCTTCCTCAAGGTGGATTCCGCCAAGGCGCGGGCGCATCTCGGCTGGGACCGGCGCCTGCGCCTCGACGCGGCGCTGACCTGGACCGCGGCCTGGTACCGGGCGCAGGCCGGCGGGGCCTGCGCCCGCGACCTCACCCTGGCGCAGATCGGCGCCTACGAAGCCCTGGGAGCCCGACCGGCGTGAGCGCACACCGTCCCTGCCGCCTCTGCGGAGCGCCCCTCGCCCGGAGCCTGGTCGATCTCGGCCTGTCGCCGCTCGCCAACGCCTACGTGCCGACGACCAGCGCCAACCGGGGCGAGCGGGTGCATCCCCTCCACGCCTTCGTCTGCGAGGCCTGCTTCCTGGTGCAGCTCGAAGCCTTCGAGACGCCCGAGGCGATCTTCTCGGACTACGCCTACTTCTCTGGCTTCTCGGCGGGCTGGCTCGCCCATGCGGAGGCCTATGTCGCGGCGATGCAGGCGCGCTTCGGCCTCGGGGCCGGGAGCAAGGTCGTGGAAGTGGCGAGCAACGACGGCTACCTGCTGCGCTCGGTGGTGGCGCGCGGGATTCCCGCCCTCGGGGTCGAACCGGCCGCCAACGTGGCGGCGGTGGCGCGGGCGCGCGGCATTCCCACCGAGGTCGCCTTCTTCGGGGCCGAGACCGCCACCCGCCTCCGTGCCGAGGGCCACGCGGCCGACCTGATGGCGGCCAACAACGTGCTCGCCCACGTGCCCGACCTGCACGACTTCGTGACGGGCTTCTGCATCCTCCTGAAGCCCGAGGGCGTGGCCACCTTCGAGTTCCCGCACCTCCTGCGGATGATCGAGGCGCGCCAGTTCGACACCATCTACCACGAGCACTTCTCGTACCTCTCCCTCGGCGTCGTCGCGCGGCTCCTCGAGGCGCACGGCCTGCGGGTCTTCGACGTGGAGGAATGGCCGACCCACGGCGGCTCGCTGCGGGTCTTCGCCTGCCACGCGGCGGCCGCGCACCCGCAGGGTCCGGCGGTGGCCCGGGTGCTCGCCGAGGAGCGCGCCGGCGGCCTGTTCGAGGCGAGCGGCTATGCGGCCTTCGCGGAGGAGGTCGTGCGCATCAAATGCACCACCCTCGCCTTCCTGGCGGAGCTGCGGCTCGACGGAAAGACCGTCTGCGCCTACGGCGCGGCGGCGAAGGGCAACACCTTCCTCAATTACTGCGGCATCGGCCCCGAGCTGGTGCGGGCGGTGGCGGACCGCTCGCCGCACAAGCAGGGCACCCTCCTGCCCGGCAGCCGCATCCCGGTGGTCGCGCCGGAGGCCCTCCTGGCGCAGCGGCCGGACTACGTCCTGATCCTGCCCTGGAACCTGAAGGACGAGATCGCCGGCGAGATGGCGGCCATCCGGGACTGGGGCGGGCGCTTCGTCACCGCGATCCCGCACCTCTCGGTGTTCTGAGCCCATGCGCTTCGAGGCCCTGCCGCTCTCCGGCGCCTTCCGCGTCAGCCCCGAGCCCCATGCCGACGAACGCGGCTTCTTCGCCCGCACCGTCTGCGCGGAGGCGTTCGCCGCGCAGGGGCTCATCGGCACCTTCGCCCAGTCCAGCATCTCCCACAACGCCCGGCGCGGCACCGTGCGCGGCCTGCACTTCTCCGCCGAGCCCCACGCGGAGACCAAGCTGGTGCGCTGCACGGCCGGCGCGATCCACGACGTCATCGTCGACCTGCGGCCGGATTCGGCGACCTATCTCCGGGCCTACGGGACCGAACTCAGCGCCGCGAACCGCCACGCCCTCTACATTCCGGCCGGCTTCGGTCACGGCTTCCAGGCCCTCAGCGACGGCGCCGAGGTGCTCTACATGATCGACCGCCCCTACGTGGCCGGCAGCGCCCGGGGCCTGCGCTGGAACGATCCGAGCCTCGATGTCGCCTGGCCGGAGCTCGTCACGGTGATCGCCGCGCGCGACCTCGCCTATCCCGACTGGGTGCGGTGAGCGGGCGCGTCCTCGTCACCGGCGCGGCCGGCTTCGTCGGCCGCCACGCCGTGCCGGCCCTGCGGGCGCGCGGCTTCGAGGTCCACGGCGTCGGGCGGGCCGCGTCGGCGGACGCGCACTGGCACGCGGCCGACCTGCTCGTGCCCGAGGCGCGGCGGGCGCTGATCGCGCGGATTCGGCCGAGCCATCTCCTGCACCTCGCCTGGGACGCGGAGCCCGGCCGCTACTGGACCTCGGCGCGCAATCTCGACTGGGTCGCGGCCACCCTCGATCTCGCCCAGGCCTTCGCGGCGGCGGGGGGCCGGCGCTTCGTCGGGACCGGCACCTGCGCCGAATACGCATGGGGACCGGCCCGCTTCCACGAGGCGACCACGCCCTGCCGCCCCGCGACGCTCTACGGCGCCGCTAAGGACGGGACGCGGCGCATCCTGGAGGCCTATGCCGGCACGGAAGGACTTGGCTTCGCCTGGGGCCGGCTGTTCTACCTCTACGGCCCCGGCGAGCGCCGCGGGCGGCTCGTATCCGACGCGATCCACGCGCTGACGGTCGGCACCGGGTTCCCGACCTCGCACGGGCACCAGCGCCGCGACTTCCTCCACGTCGCCGATGCCGCCGAGGGTCTGGCCGCCCTGGTCGCGGGCGACGTCAGCGGGCCCGTGAACATCGCCTCCGGCACGGCGATCCCGGTGCGCACGCTCCTCGAAGGACTCGCCGCCCGGATCGGGGGCGCCGAGCACCTGGCCTTCGGCGCCCGGCCTCTGAGCCCGGCGGAACCGCCGGTGATCGAGGCCGAGACGCGGATTCTGACGGAGGCGCTCGGGTTCAGGCCGCGCTTCGACCTGGACCGCGGGCTCGACGACACCGTCGCGTGGTGGCGTACCCGAGGGGACGCGCCGGGTTGAGGTGTCGGGCCCTTAGCAGGGCAGAAGGCCCTTGAGCTGGGACAGGATGTCCTCGCCGGTGCAGGGCCGGGCGATGAACTTGGCGCCCTTCGGCATCCGGTCGGGATCGGGCGCGGCGCGGCCCGAGACGATGACGATGGGCAATTGCGGCCGGGCCTCGGACACCGCGGTCGCGAGTTCGAAGCCGTTGGTCCTGCCGGACAATTCCACGTCGGTGATCAGGCCGCAGATGTCGGGGCGGGCCTGGATGATGCCGAGCGCCCGCTCGGCCGAGGCGCATTGCACGGTCTCGTAGCCGCCATTCTCGAGAACGTCGCCGAGGTCCATGATCGTCAGGGCCTCGTCCTCCACCAGCAGGATCACCGGCCGGTCGTCGTTCGCCTTCGCCTCATCCACCACGATGCACCCTCCAGCCTGTCTGGCCGCGGGCCCCACCCGGAACCGGTCCCCCGCCTGGAGCCGGGAGGCCCGCACGGCGCGATCAGGGAGTCCGGAGATCCTGGACATGGGGCCAGCGCAACGTCATCCCAACGAGCGACGGGGGCGTGGGTTGCACCGGAGGCAGGGTCGCGCCGTCAGGGGGCGACCGCCCGCACCACCGCTCGCATGGCGCCGAGGAGCTCGGCGAGATCCGCCGGCGCGATGGTGAGCGCCGGAGTCAGGTAGACGATGTCGCCGAAGGGCCGGACCCAGGTGCCGTGCGCCAGGAAGCGGCGCTTCAGGTCGGCGAGGTCGGGCGCCTGGCGGAACTGCACCGCCCCGATCGCGCCGAGGACCCGGATGTCGGCGACGTGCGGCAGGTCCCGCAGGGGTTCGAGGCCGTCCGCGAGGGCGGCTGCGAGGGCGGCGGCCTGGTCGAGGCGCGGCTCGCGCGCGAACAGGTCGAGGCTGGCATTGGCCGCCGCGCAGGCGAGCGGATTCGCCATGAAGGTCGGCCCGTGCATCAGGGCGGCGGCGGGATCGTCGGAGAGGAAGCTCTCGAACACGGCCCCCGTGGCCACGGTGGCGGCCAGCGCCATCGTGCCCCCGGTGAGCGCCTTCGAGAGACAGAGGATGTCCGGCACGATGCCGGCCTGCTCGCAGGCGAACAGGGTGCCGGTGCGCCCGAACCCTGTGAAGATCTCGTCGGCGATCAGCGGCAGCCCGTGGCGCGCCGTCAGCCGCGCCACCGTCGCCAGCACCTCGGGGGGGTGCATCCGCATGCCGCCGGCCCCCTGCACCAGGGGCTCGACGATCACCGCCGCCAGGGTCTCGCGCTCGGCCGCCAGGGTCGCCTCGAGGGCGGCGACCTGCGCCGCCGTCCGGGGCAGGTCGCAGAAGACCTGGGCCGGCAGGTAGGCGCCGAAGCGCCGGTGCATGCCCTCGTCGGGGTCGCAGACCGACATCGCCCCCAGGGTGTCGCCGTGATAGCCCTCGCGGAAGGCCAGGATGCGGGTGCGCCCGGCCACCCCCCGGTTGATCCACATCTGCACCGCCATCTTCAGGGCGACCTCCACGGCGACCGAGCCGGAATCCGTGAAGAAGACGTGGTCGAGGTCGCCGGGCAGCAGGGCGGCGAGGCGCGCGGCCAGCCGCTCCGCCGGGGCGTGGGTGAGCCCCCCAAACATCACGTGCGGCATCGCCTCCAGCTGCGCGGCCACGGCGGCGCGGATGTGGGGATGGTTGTAGCCGTGGGCCGCCGTCCACCACGAGGCGATGCCGTCGATCAGCTCGCGCCCGTCGGCGAGGACGATGCGCGAGCCGTGGGTGCGCACGGCTTCCAGCGGCGGGGCCGCCCCCTTCATCTGCGTGTAGGGCCGCCAGAGATGCTGGATGCGCGGGCTGTCCATGGTCCGCAGGGGATGGGCCGGCGCAGCGGCGGGGTCAAGGCCGTCCGAGAGGCGCCCGGCGCAGGCCGGGATCATCTGGCAAGCAGTTTATTTTGAGAACTATATCGATAAACTGACATATAGAGCATATCATTTAGACAAATTCCAATGTTTTGCGCAGCTATTGTCAACAATACTGTGCTGATCTACGGCGGATCGCGACTTAATTCAGGAGCGACCATGTCCCGTCATGCCCCGCATCGTCACCGCACCTCCGCCGCCGGCCGCCGGCGCGCGGGCGCGGCGGGATGGCTCTCGGGGGCCGCCCTCCTGCTCCAGGGCGGTCCGGCGGCCGCGCAGGCGCCCGACGTCTCGCCGGTCGCCCTCGATGAACTCTCGATCACGGGCGACGCCGGGGCGGTGCTCGGCTACCAGCCCCGGCGCACCCGTTTCGGTGCGGGGTCCGACACGGCCCTCCTCGACACGCCGGCCAACATCGCCGTCGTGTCGGGGGCCGTCCTGCGCGACCAGCGGGTGCTGAGCGTCGACGAGGCCCTGCGCAATGTCAGCAACGTGGTCCAGACCAACAGCCTCGGCGGCACCCAGGAGGCCGTCATCCGGCGCGGCTTCGGGTTTTCCCGGGACGGCTCCATCCTGCGCGACGGGCGCCGCACGGTCCTGCAGCAGAACTTCAACCACGCCATCGAGCGGGTCGAGGTCCTGAAGGGTCCGGCCTCGCTCCTCTACGGCATCTCGGAGCCCGGCGGCCTCATCAACCTCGTCTCGAAGCGGCCCGAATTCACCCCGCACGGCTCCCTCGACCTGACCGGCACCAGCTTCGGCGGCGGCCTCGTCCAGGCCGACCTCACCGGCCCGGTCACGGACACCAACCTCGCCTACCGGGTCGTCGGGGACGTTCAGGACTACGCCTACTGGCGCAATTTCGGGCAGATCCGCCGCCAGGTCGTCGCGCCGTCGCTGACCTGGCGCGGCGACGACACCACCGTGACGGTGGGCTATGAATTCACGCATTACAGCATCCCCTTCGACCGGGGCACCACCTTCGACCCGCGCACCGGGCGCCCCCTGCGCGTGCCCCGCGACCGGCGCTTCGACGAGCGGGTCAGCAAGGTGGACGCCACCAGCCACCTCGCCACGATCGATCTCGACCACCGGTTCAGCGAGGATTGGACGCTGCATGCCGGCTACAGCTATTCCCGGCTCGGCTACGACGACAACCAGATCCGGCCGATCGCCTACAATTCCGACACCCGCCTCCTGACGCGCCGGGCCGATGCGACGCGCGGCGGGGATTTCGAGGCCCACGTCGCCCGCCTCGACCTGACGGGGCGCTTCGAGACCTTCGGACTGCGCAACGATCTCCTCGCCGGGGCGATGTTCGAGCGGATCGACTATTACCGGAAGACCAGCGTGCGGGGACCGAACGTGGGCGGGTTCGACCCGTTCAACCCCGTCTACGGCCTGATCGGCGCCTCCGACCGGGTCTCGCTGGCGGCCAGCAACAACCGCGACCGGCTCAGCAACACCAGCCTGTACCTGCAGGATTCGCTCCACCTCACCGACCGGCTGATCCTGGTGGGCGGGGTCAGCGCCCAGATCTACGACCAGCTCGCCTATGCGGGCCGCCCCGCCGTGATCTCGACCGCCATCGACGGGGTGAAGCCGGTGCCGCGGGCCGGGCTCGTCTACAAGCTCGCGCCCAACCTCTCGCTCTACGGCAGCTACACGCAGTCCTTCCGCCCCAACGTCACCGACCTCGATGTGACCGGGGCCCTGCTGCCGGAAGAGGGGACGGCCTACGAGGTGGGGGTCAAGGCGGAGGTCGCCGACGGCCTCCTGATCACCGGCGCGATGTTCGATGCCGAGAAAAGCAACGTGCTGATCACCCAGGTGATCGACGGCACCCGCTTCGGCTCCACCGCGGGCAAGGTGCGCTCGCGTGGCTTCGAGCTCGATTTCGCGGGGCAGATCCTGCCCGACTGGGCCGTGATCGGCAGCTACGGCTTCACCCAGGCGGTCGTCACCGAGGATCCGGTGCTCGCCGGCAAGCAGCTCCAGAACACGCCGCGCGTCACGGCCTCGCTGTTCCTCACCCACCAGCTCGGCGCGGTGGCCGAGGCGACGGCGTTCGGCTCGACCCTCCTCGGCCCGGGCTTCCTGGAGGCCGGGTTCGGCAGCCGCTACGTCGGCGCGCGGCCCGGGGACGCCGCCAACAGCTTCACCATGCCGGACTACGTGGTCTGCGACGCGTTCCTGGCCTACCGGACCCAGGTGAACGGCCTGCCGACCACCCTGCAGCTCAACCTGAAGAACCTGTTCGACGAGACCTATTATCCCTCGGCCGGCGCCAGCAACCTGCTGGTGGCGGTGGGCGAGCCCTTCCAGGCCCTCGTCACCGCCCGCGTCGCCTGGTGAACGCCCGGCCATGAAAACCGGTTCGTCTTGCTCCGAACTTGGAAATATTCTTGAACTTATCTAATACTCTTCTTGAAATTAGTATCTCATGGAGTTTTGAATGCTTCTAAGCTCGAATTTGACAATTGAATCTCTTCCGGGGAGCCGATAGGGGTGCCGGGTGTTTCCGCCGGACCCGTCATGCCGCTCCACCCGCCCGCCGCCTCGCGCCTCCCCCTCC
>NZ_JBYSXL010000102.1:0-12389 GCF_058782155.1 Methylobacterium sp. FW306-05-D | reverse complement strand
ATGGACGCCTCCTGCAGTGGTGTTGCAACACCTCCACTCTGGCACATCAATGCCGTCAGGGGGCGTCCACCCCTACGTTTTCGGGAAGCACGGACATCCACCCGTGCGACCGAGTCGGGTCGGAGGTGGAACGTCCGCTTCGAGACCAGGGGTCAGGGTCCGCTCCCCACCCGACGCGGTCGTAGAGCGGCCGGACGGGTCCCGACCCAAATGCGCCTCAGCCGCGAGATCGATCGGTCCTCGAAAGCGGACGGTCCGCTGGAAAGCGAAAAACCTGACATCCGCTGCATCCGATCCTCCGGCTCATGGCTAGCGTTCTCGATGCCGCCTTCGCGGCAGATGGAGAGCGCCATGCGACTGAGCCTTATCGCCGTTACCCTGCTGGCTGGCACCTGCCTTGGAACCGCCGCGCGTGCCGAGACCGTTGCGGCACTCGTCGGCGATGCCTCGCTGGCGCTTGTCGACACGGCCACGAAGAAGGTTACGAAGACGGTGACGATTACCGGGATCGGCGGCAGCGTCCTCGGCATAGACGTGCGGCCAGCCGACGGCATGCTCTACGCCGTAATCTCGGATGGCAGCGTCGTTACGATCGATCCGATGTCCGGCAAGGCCACGGCCAAATCAAAGCTCGACATGATGCTGGCCGCCGGCACCGCGGCGACGGTCGACTTCAATCCCGTCGCCGATCGCCTGCGCATCATCGGCTCGGACGGCACCAACCTCCGGGCCAATGTCGATGACGGCAAGGTCACCAAGGACGGACAGCTCAAGTTCGCTGAGACCGACACGATGAAGGGCAAGACCCCTAAGGTGACGGCCGGCGCCTACACCAATGCCTTCAAGGGCACGAAGGAGACGGCCCTGTTCGACATCGACACTGCTGGCGCATTGCTGAAGCAGGCTCCGCCGAATGACGGTATCCTGAACACCGTCGGCATGCTCGGCATGTCGGGCGAGGCCGTGGCCTTCGACATCGTGTCCGATGGCCAGGGCGAGAATCAGGCGTGGGCGATGGCCGGCGACACGCTCTACAAGGTGGATCTCGCGACGGGTAAGGGCGAGATGGCCGCCAAGATCACCGGCGTGTCCGGCAAGGTCCGTGACATCGCTATTCTCCCCAAGATGTAGCATTGCTCCGCACATGTAGGACCGGCCCGGCGGCCGGTCCTTCCAATCGCCGGGAAAGTCATGGCGCCGTTCGATCACGCCTCCGCGTTGGAAGGCTGCGCCCGGGGGGATCCGGCGTCGCTGCGGCGCCTCTACGACCAGGAGGCCGGGTTCCTGCTCGCCGTCGCGCTCAGGATCGTGCGGCGGCGTGATGTGGCGGCCGACGTCTTGCACGATGCCATCATGGACATCTGGGAGCGCGCCGGCACCTTCGACCGCAGCCGCGGCGCGGGCCGTGCCTGGATCACCAGCATCGTGCGACACCGCGCGCTCAAACAGATCCGGATCGTCGGCCGGGAGACGGAACTCGACGCGGCCGCGGCGATAGAGGTCGCGGACGACGCGCCCGATCCATTCGCCATCCTGGCGACGTCGCAGGATGGGACACGCCTTCATGGTTGCCTTGCGCAGCTTGGCGCCGAAAGGCGGGCAGTGATCCTGCTCGCCTATGTCGATGGACTGTCGCAGTCCGAGATCGCCGAGCGACTGGGGACACCGCTCGGGACCGTGAAGGCATGGGTCCGCCGCAGCCTCATCGCCTTGAAGGATTGCCTGTCATGATCCCGAGCCAGCCGGAAGACCGCGACGTCCTGGCGGGCGAATACGTCCTCGGCCTGCTCGACCCGGCAGCCATGGCGGAGGTCGAGCAGGCTCTGGGTTCGGATGCAGATCTGGCCCGCCGCATCGCCGTCTGGGAAGAGCGGTTGCTTCCGGCCTCCGCGGCCCTCGGGAAGGCCGAGGTCGATCCGGCACAATGGGCGCGGATCGAGCAAGCCCTCGCGACGCGCCGGCAGGCGCTCGGCCCGACCACGGCTCCCTCCCTCACGCGGGTACGACACGGTGTGTTGAGGGCGGCGTGGCGCAGCTCTGCGCTGTGGCGGGCCACCACGGGCCTCGCCACGGCCGCCGCGATCCTTCTGGCGATCCTGCCGAGCCGCGTGTCGGCGCCTGTGGAGAGCCCGACGCGGTACTACGCGATCCTGCAGAGTCGCGACGCCGCCGGGCAGGAGAGCGGGCCGGGATGGCTCATCCAGGTCTCCCAGAACGGCACCGTCCAGTCTCTGCCGCTGGCTGACGTGCGGCCAGGAAGCGGGCGCGCGCTGCAACTCTGGACCCTGTGGGATCAGGCGCGCGGTCCGGTCTCCCTCGGCGTGCTGCCCCCGGGCGGAGCGATCCGCCTGCCGCCGGAGCGGCTGGAAGCCATTGGCGACGGGCAGGTCTTCGAGATCACGCTGGAACCCGAGGCGGGTTCGCCGATCGGTCGCCCGACAGGTCGGATCCTGTTCATCGGCCGCGCGAAGGGGGCGGCAACACAGGATCTGTAGCGGGGCGATCGCGGTGCCCAAAGGAGCTCGTTCGCGTTCGAGGCGAGTTGTTAGAACGCACTGCCGTCGTTGCTTCGACACTCTGATCACAAGTGAACCGCCGCACATTCAACCCGATCCGATCGGAGAGTGAGCAGGCGGGGCCATACCCAAATTTGCCGCACGAACCGTCATGCGCCCTCCACCGAAAGCAGTCGTTTGTCGATCCGTGAGGTGGGCAGCCGTGTCACATCTGCGGGCCTTCGTCCGATCAGTGGGAGAGGGGCCGACTCCGGTGCACGAGTGAGCTTCGATACCGGCAGCCCCGATCTCGTCAGGTCGAAATCGCTCGCTTACCCCAAGGTCGAGATTTGGCTCGGCGGCTTACCGCCAGCGGCTGAAACTTTTCGCCGACTAGGTCCGTAATGATACGCAAGGATCGGATCGTGCCGAGGCCAAAAGCCTTGATGTGAGCGCGCGATGACTATTGCGTATAAATTTAGTATATAGAAGTATTTTTTCAATTATTTAAGGAACAACGATAAGATCATGCTGTTGCCCCGTGGGTTGGATAAGATGTTCACCTCCACAGGAGATCCCACATGAAGAAGTTCACGCTTGCGCTGACCGCCTTGACCGCCCTCGGCGGCATCGCTTTCGCCGCCGGATCGGCCACCGCCGCCCCGATGTCCGTCAACGGCCTGCAGTCCGAGAGCGGCGTCACCCAGGTTCGCATGGACCGCAGTGAGCGGATGATGATGAAGAAGCGCATGATGCGGAAGCAGATGATGAAGCGTCGCATGATGAAGAAGCGGATGATGAACCGCGGCATGTGATCGTAAGCCGTTGACGCCTTCGGAGGTCCCGACGCAGGGGCCTCCACCCTGTTGGCGACGACTTCGAGGAAGACCGTTTGGCTCGCACTGATCTGACCCGCTCTGCGCCCGAGATCGGTGAGGTCGAGCGTCGCCGATGGATGTTCAGGCATCCTGTCGTCATCCGCATCACGCATTGGGTCAATGCGGTGTGCCTCCTGGTCCTGCTCATGAGCGGCCTGCAGATCTTCAACGCGCACCCGGCGCTGTACTGGGGCAACGTCTCGACTTTCGATACGCCACTGATGGCAATGTCGTCGACGGAGGACTACCCGCCCCGAGGTGTGACGACGGTGTTCGGTCATGCCTTCGAAACGACGGGCTGGCTAGGCTCATCGACGGGTTCCAACGGTGAACCGGCCGACCGCGGCTTCCCGGCGTGGACGACCCTGCCAAGCGACCAGGACCTCACGGGCGGCCGCTCCTGGCACTTCTTCTTTGCCTGGGTCTTCGTCCTGAACGGCGTCGCCTACCTGTTCTATGGGCTGGTCAGCGGACAGCTTCGGTTCCGTCTGATCCCGTCGCGAAATCAGATCCGGCACTTCGGCGCATCGGTGTGGGAGCACTTGACGCTGCGTTTCCCGCAGGGCGACGAGGCCAAGCGCTACAACGTCATCCAGAAGCTCAGCTACCTCGTCGTGCTGTTCGTGCTCCTGCCGGTGCAGGTCCTGGCCGGCCTCGCGATGTCCCCGGCGATGGACGCGGCCTTCCCGTTCCTGCTGACGGTGTTCGACGGGCGCCAATCGGCCCGCACGGTCCACTTCGTCGTGGCGGCCATGCTCGTCCTGTTCGTAATCGTGCACGTCGCCCTCGTCCTGCTCTCGGGCTTCTGGAATAACATGCGTGGCATGCTCACCGGCTGGTTTGTGATCGAGCGCAAGGTCGAGCCGTCACCCATCACCGAAGAGCCCCGGGCATGAGCCGCCTTCCCAGCCGACGCTCCCTCCTGACGGGAGCGTCCGCCATGGCCGCAGCGGCGATGCTCGGCGGCTGCGACCGCCTCGGCAACGCGGAATGGTTTCGTCGAACGCTCAAGACCGGCGAGGACGCCAACCTTTTCGTCCAGCGCCTGCTGCTCACTGACCGGACGCTGGCCCCGGAATTTACCGAGGCCGACATCTCGCCGTGGTTCAAGCCAAACGGGACCGAGGACCCGCCCGACAAGGACTACAAGGCCCTGGCGAAGGGCAAGTTCGCCAAGTACCACCTGGAGGTCGGCGGCCTCGTCGAGGCGCCCTTCCGGCTGTCCCTGAGCGACCTCCGCAAGCTTCCGGCCCGAACCCAGATCACCCGGCACGATTGCGTCGAGGGTTGGAGCGCCATCGGCAAATGGACCGGAGTGCCCCTCTCCGAACTGCTTGACCGCGCCAAGCTCAAGCCACAGGCGCGCTACGTGGTGTTCCACTGCGCCGACACCATGGACCAGGGCAGTCTGCTCGAAGGCGGGGGAGACGTCGAGGATGCCGATGAGGTCCCTGCCGGTAACGCCAACCCGAGCATGACGAAGCAGTCGGGCGGCGATGAGAGCAGGAAAGACTCCGGCGGCCAACAGGCGACGGAGGACGATGCGGCCAGCGGCGGAACGCCGGTTCGGTTCTACGAGAGCATCGACCTGGTCGACGCGTTCCACCCGCAGACCATCCTCGCCTACGACATGAACGGTCAGGCGCTTCCGGTGTCGAACGGCGCACCGTTGCGCCTGCGGGTCGAGCGCAACCTCGGCTACAAGCAGGCGAAATACGTGATGCGCATCGAGGTGGTCGAGAGCTTCGCCAACATCGGCGCCGGCAAGGGAGGCTACTGGGAGGACCAGGGCTACGCCTGGTACGCCGGCATCTGAGTTGGCGCGGACGTGACGTCCACGTCACTTTGAGCATGCATGGCGCCAACCTCTCGTGGCGAGCTTTGACAGAGTTTTCCGGTGACGTTCGGCGCTTGCAAACTGCCGAGTGGGGTCGGACCCGCGCCGTGTAGCTGGCAATCGGACCGGCGACGTGGCCTGGAAGCGTCCGGTGAGAATGGCCCGCGGGCGCGACTGAAATACCCGGCCTGACGAGATCCGGGACGGCCCGATGTTCGGACCGCAGCGTGAATATCGAAGGACAATGCTATCATGTCCCTGCATTTTGAACGCCTTGGCACGGGCCGGCCGCTGCTCATGGTCCATGGGCTAGGGTCCAATCTCCGCACCTGGGATCCGCTACTGCCCGCATTGCGCGATTCGCGCCAACTGATCCTGGTCGACCTACCGGGGCATGGCAGATCGGCCCCGCTTGCGGGTCGGCAGACGACGGAGGCTCACGCGGACGCCCTCGCCGGCTTCGTGCAGGCGCAAGGCCTGACGACAGCGGACCTTGTCGGCAGTTCGGTGGGGGGCCGGCTGGTGCTGGAGCTGGCGCGGCGGGGCATCGGTCGGCACTGCGTGGCGCTTGATCCCGGCGGGTTCTGGCACGGATGGGAAACGCGCTGGTTTCACTGGACGCTCGCGGCATCGATACACCTGGTGCGATTGCTGCGGCCCTTCCATGCCGGCCTGTCGCGCCACGCCGTCACCCGTACGCTGCTGCTCGCCCAACTGTCGGCCCGTCCGTCGGCACTGCCACCGCAGCTTGTCGTAGGGGAGTTGCAGAGCCTGACGGCCACACCGGTGTTCGATGCGATGCTGTGTGAGCTGGCACGCGGGCCGTTGCAGCAGGGTTCGGCAACGACGCCCGGCCTCGTCACCATAGGCTGGGGCCGCCAAGACCACCTGCTGCTGCCGCGTCAGGCTGCACGCGCCCAGGTAGCATTCCCGTCGGCCCGTCTGCACTGGTTCGAGCGCTGCGGCCACTTCCCGCATTGGGATCAGCCTGCCGAGACGGCGCGCGTGATCCTTGAAACAATTCAGAAGGATGCACCTTGAATTGGCTCGTCGAACACCCGAGCCCACAGTCATCCAGGCGGCCGCTAGGTCTACCTGGCACTGAGCGACTTCCGCCACCCTGATAACGGCGTCGCGGCCGAGGACACCGCCGGCATCGACCGCATCCCGACGTGAGGAACGGCGCGATGGCGCCTCCGTTAAATCCCGACATCCATAAGGACGATGACATGAGCTTGCAGGGCAAGAAGATCGCGATCCTGATCGCACCGCGCGGTACCGAGGAGCCGGAGTTCGCGAAGCCCCATGAGGCGGTGAAGCAGGCCGGGGCGACCGTGACGGTCATCGGCCTGGAGGCCGGCGAGGCCGAGACCGTGAACAACGACCTCGATCCGGCCGGACGCTACCAGGTGGACAGGACCATCGAGGGAGCGTCAGCGGCGGACTACGACGGGCTCGTCATCCCCGGCGGCTGCGTCGGCGCCGATAAGCTCCGGGCGAGCAAAGATGTCGTGGCGTTCGTTCGGGACTTCTTCGCCGCAGGCAAGCCGGTCGGCGTCATCTGCCACGGGCCTTGGACCCTGATCGAAGCGGACGTCGTGAAGGGACGGACGCTGACCTCCTATCCCACGGTCCGGCGCGACATCGAGAACGCCGGCGGCACCTGGGTCGATGAGGAAGTCGTTTGCGACAAGGGGCTCGTCACGAGCCGCACTCCCGAGGACCTCCCGGCCTTCTGCGCCAAGATCGTCGAGGAGTTCGCGGAGGGCCGCCATCCCGAGCAGGCTCGAAGCGCCTGAGGGGTCGGGTAGCCAGCGATCCGCTCTTGAGTCTCCGGGGCGGTCGATGGGCCGCCCCGGGCCATACCCTGACGACGTCCCGTGGCCGGGACGCCCTCGCGGAAGCCTCCATCAGCCTTTGATGGCGCCGATCTGCTTGAGGATGCCGAGCTCGTCGGATGAGCCCCACCGCTCGACCATCTTGCCGTCGACGAAGCGGCCAATCTGCATGCCGCGGACCTTGATGGCCTTCCCGGTCGGCTTGTGGCCGTTGAAGTCGCCCTGGTGCGTGCCGGTGAGCGTGTAGGCGAAGGCGACGCTGTCCCCGTCGGCAACGAGCTTCTTCACCTCGACCTTCATGTCGGGGAAGGCGGAACGGAGCTGCGTGAAGAAAGCCTGGTATCCCTCGGGACCCATGTGCTGGCCCGGCGCCGGGTCGTGATCGTGGCAGTCCGGGGCGACGACCTCGGGGAAGGCGTCGAACTGGCCGCTGTTAACGAGTTCGCCGAACTTTTCGGTCGCTTGGATGCTGGTCTCGCGGGACATGGTGTTCCTTGGTTTCGAGGGCGGCGACACGGCACCGGCTATTTTCACGAACGGGAAACTCCCGCCACGGTCCGACGTTGCCGATGCCGCGCACGACAGGGTCTTAATGAACGCCAGGCACGACGGTGGATCGTGGCACGGTGCCTGCCCACGTTGGCGAAGACGTCGTTTACGAGGCCGTAGGTAGCCGACTGCCGGGTCGTCCGTCCCTAGGTGACGTTCACCCGCACCCGATGCCAGCAGGTGCAGAGGTAGCCCTTGTGGTTCCAGATTTCGTCCGGCAATGCCGGCTGCGTTTGGCCCGCTTCGTCCCAGGCGCGCACGGCAAGCTCATGCTCGCCCGCAGGCAGGTCGAGGTCCGCGCTCCAGAACGTCCAGGCGAACGGAGCGTCGGTCTCGTGCTCCAGTTCGGCCTGCACCCAGGATCGCCCCCCGTTCCCGGAGACGTCGACGCGTACGACGGCCCGATCCCCGCTTACCGCGTAGCCGCGGATCCTGTTGCTCCCCGACTTGAGGGCGGCCGCAGACCCGGGCTCGCAGATCGCGGCGTTCAGCGGCATCGTATCGATGGTGTGGCCCTTGGCCGGATCGGCGGTCTGGGCGGTCACGTCGGCCGGGTACAGCTTGTAATCGCCGGCCTGGATCGGGTTGTCCGAGGGATGGTCCTGGACGGTCAGTCGCCGGAGCCATTTGGGGCGGTTCTCCCGCAGTTTGCGTGGAAGGGTCGCGGCGACGCAGCGTGGATAGGCTGATTCAGCTCGGGGATGATCCTATCTTCATCCCTGCCAGGCTGCATCGTTGACCGCGTTGTCCGGCACTCCGGTCATCTCATCATTGCCGCCCACGTTCGACGGGATCGTGGACGCTGTCCCGACTGCGGCGCGCCAAGCTCTGCCGTTCATACTCGATACGTCCGGCATCCTGCCGATCTTCCAAGCTTCGGCGAAGCCGTAACGCTGCGGCTCACGGTCCGCCGCTTCTACTGCCACCATCCCGCCTGTCGGCGGCGCACGTTCGTCGAACCGCTGCCGCGGCTTCTCCCGCCACGCGCTCGACGCACCGGCCGGCTCGCTCGAGCTCAGGCCCATGTATGCCTTGCATTGGGTGGCGAGGCCGGCGCTCGCCTCTCCGGGCATCTGGGCATGGCCACGAGTCTGGATACGGTGCTGCGTTTCGTCCACGGTATGACGCTCCCGCCGATCGGTCCGCTGAGAGCGGTGGGGATCGACGACTGGGCCATCCGCAAGGGGCAGACCTACGGCACGCTACTCGTCGATCTCGACCGGCGACGTCCCATCGACCTGTTACCAGATCGCTCCAGCACAACCGTCGCCGCGTGGCTGCGTCGACATCCCGGGATTGCGGTCATCACGCGCGACCGCTCGTCCGAATACGCGCGCGCAGCCACCATGGGCGCCCCCGCGGCTCTCCAGGTCGCCGACCGCTGGCGTCTGCTCCTCAACCTGCGCCAAGCCGTGGAGCGCTGGCTCGGCCGCGTCCACGGACGCTTACGACATCTGCCAAGCCTTGCCGCCGAAGAGGCGCGACGGCCCGGACAACGTCTGCGAGCCTACCGCCGAAGCCAAGCCGAGATCGTCGTGGGCCTCGACAGCCGTGCCCGGCGTCTGGCCGCTTACGAGGACGTGCGTCGGCGCTTTCAGGGCGGTGAGACCCTGCTGGCGATCGCTCGGCAGATGGGCCTCGCACGCGGGACGGTGCGCAAGTATGCACAGGCCGAGTGCTTTCCGGAGCGCGCAAAGCGTCGCCCGAGCCCCAGCCGCCTCGATCCCTACCTTGCGCATCTGGAGCAGCGTATGACCGAGGGGTGCGAGAATGCGATGGAACTCTGGCGCGCGCTACGCGAGCGTGGCTTCAACGGTACGCACCGGCAGGTTCACCGCTTCGTTGCCGAGCGTCGCACGAGACCAGCGCGGCGCACCGCCCGCAAATGGCTCGCCCGGACGTCCCCGCCGGTCACCGATGCGATCCCTCTTCCGTCTCCCAAGCAACTGGCTTGGTTCCTGACCCAGCCCGTCGAAGGCCGCCTGCCCCATGCGACCGCCGCTATCGGCCGGATCGAGCAGGACCCGGAGGCGGCCCGTTCTGGTGACCTGGCGCAGCGGTTCGCAGTTCTGGTGCGGACCTGCTGTGATGATGACAGCCGGCCCTCGGATCCTGCCGGCGAACTCGACCTCTGGCTCGACGCGGCGCGCCACAGTGGCATACCGGCCCTCGAGACGTTCGCTGTTGGCCTGGAGCGGGACGGAGCGGCGGTGCGTGCCGCATTGACGACGTCATGGAGCAACGGTCAGGCGGAAGGTCAGATCAGCCGCCTGAAGTTGCTCAAGCGGACCATGTACGGACGCGCAGGCTTCCCCCCTGCTCCGACGGCGTGTCCTCCTCGCTGCGTGATCCACGCAAACTGCGGGAGAACCGTGGAAGCGGGGGACGATCACTTGATCGCTACCCCTTCGGTCCGGATAGGTCGACGTGGAAACCGGAGCTCTCGTGTGCCGCGGTGATTACACTCGACCTTCCGCCAAGATGCCTTTCGATCTGTCAGTGCTAGGGTCCGCACCATGCGTGAATGTCACCGCGAAGAGCAAGCGGTGCCGGAGGAGAAACAAAATGTCGGATCTCGCGACCCTGCGCGGCCTGTCCGGTCTTGGTACGGAGCCTCCATCTCTCAAGGGCTCGGCCCTCGTGATGATCGACCTGCAGGAGACTTATCGACAGGGTGTGATGCGCCTCGACGGCGTCGAGCCGGCTCTTAAGGAAGCTGCTGTCCTGCTCGCGCGGGCCCGGGACGCCGGCATACCGATCATCCACATCCAGCACGATGCCGGGCCCGGCTCGCCCTACGACATTACGGCATTTATCGGTCAGATCAGCGGCGAGGTGGCCCCCCAGGGCAGCGAGCCGGTAATCACCAAGGCTTATCCGAACGCGTTCGTAGGAACCAATCTTCAGGCGCAATTGGAGGCGGCGGGAGTCAAGGACATCGTCCTGGCAGGGTTCATGACTCACATGTGCATCAACTCGACGGCGCGCGGCGCCTTCAGCCTTGGGTTCCGGCCTACCGTGGTCGCCTCGACCACGGCAACCCGCGACCTGCCTGCGCCGGATGGTTCAATTGTCCCGGCTGCGCAGCTTCAGGCAGCAAGCCTGGCCGCACTTACGGACCTTTTCGCCGTGGTCGCAGGCAAGCAGACCGATATCCCGGACTGAGCTTCGCTTCGCTTACGAACGTAGCGGCACGACTCCGGGATCATGGTCGGCATGACGTCGTCAAACCAACGATTGTTCTCTGCCGCTGAGAACCAGAGCCGCCTGAAGCCCTCGCGAGATCGCATCCGGCCGGACTGATCTCCGTACGGTCCAGTCGTAAAACGGACAGGCAGATCCCGACCCTTCGCCCTCAAGCTGACGTTCCGCCAGCGATCCCCGAAAGCAGCCGTCGTTGTGGACGATACCCGGGGCGTCGGGGGCGTCAGCCGACCGTGAGCTACGCGCTCCGGTCCTCGGCATCGGCGCCGCTCTCCGCGAGCCTGTTACGCAGCGTTCGAAGAACACGCAGCGCCGTAGCGAGATCGTCGGAAGGGATTTCTTTGGCCAAGTCGCCGGCCGCCGGAAACCAAGCCCGAACGGCGGCTTCGTAGGCCTGCCGACCTGCCGCCGTCCAAACGACGAGTTGTGCGCGCTTGTGGTGCGGGTTGGTCTCGAAGGCCACCAAGCCGTCCTTGGCGAGTTCGTTGACGATGCGCTGCACGTTCTGCCGGTTCGCGCCGAGGTCCCGGGCCAGCCAAGCCACTGGCTGCGGCCGATCTGCATAGGCGATGGCCCCCATGATCTGCCAGCGCGCGCTGGTGAGCCCGAAGGGCTCGACCAGGCGGTCGCCCCAGATCAGCGTCGCGTTGTTGACCCGGAAGAGCGTGAGAACGAGATCGGTCAGCGCTTCAGCAGAGGGAGAAACTTCGGACATCGCAGAGATCACCGCCCTATTGACATCATGATGCCATTTCGCTGAATATGACATCACGATGCCATTTAGGCATCACGAAGGCAACTCATTGGCCTGCATGCCCAAGGAGCACCCGATGTCGACTTTCATCGAAATGGACAGCACCGTGACCCTCGCCGACCAGTTGGCCTATGAGGAGGCCGGTCCTGTCGTCTTGATCAACACCTTCGTCGTCCCGCCAGAGGACGCGGACGCGCTTCTGGAGGTCTGGAGCCGCGATGCGGCGATCATGAAACGGCAGCCGGGCTTCATCTCGACACAGCTTCATCGCGGCATCGCGGGAAGCGGTGCCTTTCTGAACTATGCGGTTTGGCAGTCCGTCGCCCATTTCCGGGCCGCCTTCGCCAACCCCGAGTTTCGGGCGAAACTCTCGGAGTATCCGGAGAGCGCGAGGGCGAGCCCCCATCTGTTCCGTATGGTCGAGGTTCCCGGCATTTGTATCGCCTAACGCCTAATGGACCCGGATCAGGACACCGCTCGTCGAAAACGTGGATGAAGGCTGATCACTGCGGTTGCTTGATCGAGTGATGGCCACTTTCTCAGCCCTCACTTCCCAAAGCGGACCGTCGGAAATCCACTACCCTGGACGTGGGTCATCCTCGACTTAGTTGCCGAGAAGCGGACCTTCCAAGGGTCTGAGAAGAGTCGGGAGCGGTCCCAACGGCTACGTCTGCTTGATACAACCGGCATCCAGAAGCGGACGGACAGGAAACCACCCGACCCGGTCATACAGCGGACCGGCGGAAGCCGACCCGTTGCGTAGGGGTGGACGCCCCCTGACGGCATTGATGTGCCAGAGTGGAGGTGTTGCAACACCACTGCAGGAGGCGTCCA
>NZ_JBYSXL010000101.1:0-12584 GCF_058782155.1 Methylobacterium sp. FW306-05-D | reverse complement strand
CGGCCCGGCCGCCGAGGTGTGGCCGATGCCGATGGTCCAGATCCCGACGCTGTCGCGATAGGCGGTGAGCCGGCGTCCCTCCCGGGCGATGAGCACGGCTTGCCCGATGGCACTGAGAATCATGCCCTGTCTCCGATCGATTGATTGGGCGCTGGACTTGCGCGACACTTGCGGCGGTCGCGGAACGAGGCGGACATGCTGCGAAAGCTCATCTCGGCTGCACTGAGGCGCGAGACCGGGGCCGGCGCCAGCGCGCGCGAGGCGCCGCCGCCCGACGGGGACTTCCCGTTCCGGGATCTCTCGCCCCGGGCCATCCCACCCGAGAACTTGCCGCCCAAGAACTTCCCGTCCCAGAACTTCCCACCCATGCGGCCGCTCGAACCGCCTGCCGCCCAGAACGACAACCCGCTGGCGGCCCTCTGCGAGGCCGTCGAGGCCGACCTGCGGGCGGCCGGGTACCTGCGCTGAGCGGGGCCCTGGCGGGTCAGGGACCGGCGGCCGCCTCTTCCAGGGCGGTGAGACGCGCCTCGAAACCGCGGGCGAGGAACAGCAGGAGCTGGTCGGTGCGGAAGCCGTAGCGCTCGCCGGCCTCGCGGCCCGGAACCGCCGCCTGGGCCGGGACGGCGGGCGCGATGGCGAGGCCGTCCGCGCCGAGCACGGCGTCCGTGCCGGCGACCGCCTCGCGCGGGGCCACCGCGGGCCAGGAATCGCGGCAGACGAAGCCGTAGGCGAAGGGGTCGAGCCCCGCCTCCTCGAGCACCGCCACCGCCCGCTGGACGGTGAGCCCGACATGGCGCCGGGCCCCGTCCCCCTTCCGCGCCAGGGCCTCCCGGAACTGGAAGGTGCCGATCTCCCGGGCCAGGCGCCGCCCCGCGGCGATCTCGGCCGCGCTCAGGGGCGCGACCGGCGTCTTCTCGCGGGCGTCGGAGGTGCTGATCGCCCCGGTGCCGGCATAGAGCACCGAGGCGCGCAGCGCCGGCGTGCCGAGGCTCCAGGTGTTGTCCGCGGTGTGGGCGATGATGCCGGCCACCCCGAGCTTCGTCGCCAGGGGCGCAGGGCTGCCGAGGCCGAGATTGCCGTCCGGTCCGAAGCGGGCCACCTCGCGCAGGGTGCCGGGGCGGGTCCCGTCCGCCGGCTTGACGAAGATCGCGAGGCCGCCGGGAAAGCCGCCCGGCGCGCCGGCCGAGCCCGCCGTGCCGGCGAGCCCGGCGACGTTCCAGGACAGGCCGGCGCTGCTGGCCTGCAGCGTGAGGCCGCCGGCCAGCAGGCTGCCGTCCGTGGCCAGGTCCTGGGCCAGGCGCAGGGCCGGCGCTCCCAGGAGAGTCGTCGGCAGCGGGCCCTTCAGGTCGGTCCGCCCGCTGGCCCGGTCGATGCGCAGGGCCTCCCGGAGGCCGCCGGCATCGGGCGCCACCTTGATGGTGAGATCGTCGTTGCCCGAAAGTCCGATCTCGGCCCGCCCGGTGAAGGCGCTCTGGAACAGCAGGGACAGGACGTTGCCCGCGGCCTGCTTGTTGAGGGTGCAGCGCAGGTCGCCGGTGCCGCCCTCGGCCGTGGTCAGGGCGGTCCAGAGGGCGGTGTTCAGCTTGGCCGCGAACGGGTTGGCGGCGTCCGCCGTGGTGCCGATGCCGAGCCGCGTCAGGTTCTGGAGCTGCTGCAGGGTGGCGCGGAACCCGACCCAGCCCGCCGCCGTGCAGACGTAGAGTTCGTCCTCGTCGAGGAGCCAGGCGAGCCAGCCGGGCTTGGGCGCGAGGCCGCGCCAGCGCCCGTCCTGGAACCGGGCGATCTGGCCCGACAGGCCGGCCCAGGCCCCGGTCGGGGCGGGGCTGAGGACGAGGTAGCGGTCGCCCTCGGCCGGGCTCGCCGGCGGCGCGGCGAGATCCTTGTCGCGGCAGGCGAGCTGGACGACGGCGTCGAGGCCGGTCAGCGCCTCGTTGTGCGTGACGTGCTTCTGCGCCTGGGCCGCCGCGATCAGCGGCAGCGCCAGGTTGGGCGTGGTCTCGGACATCGGCCGGCTCCGGGCTTCTCTCGGGGGGCGGGATCGGGAATGGCGGGATCGGGGCCTCAGGCGGGCTCCACCGGCACCTGCGCCCGGGTCTCGGGGCCGGGCCCGGCCACGGCGCCGACCTGCGCCACCGCGATGTCGAGGCGGAGCTGGGGCGCGCCGAAATCCGCCGCCTCGTCCACCGCGGCGTAGAGGAGGTCGGGTCGGGCCGCCGTCAGGGTCTGGAGGGGGCGGCCGTCGGCGGCGTGGAGCGTGACCCGGTAGGCCTCGGGCTCCTCCGGCGGGATCTCGGCGGCCTCCCAGGAATCGCCGTCGCGCCGGGCCCGGCGCGTCCAGGCGAGGCGCACGCCCTCCGCCTCCCGCCGCGCCCGCAGGTGGACGGGGCTCAAGGGGGAGAGGGCGCCGAGCCCGGCCGTGGCGCGCAGGTCGACACAGGCCGGGTCGGCCGGATCGCGCTCGGCCGGGCCGATGCGGTAGCGGAAGGGGCGGCCGGCCTCGTCGAGGCGCTCGACCAGGGGGACCAGCGCCCCGTCGAGGCGCACGATCAGGCTGCCGGCCGGCGCGGTGCGGCCGGCCTGCGCCTCGCTGCCGGCGAGACCGCGCAGGAGCCCGGTGAGCCGGTAGGTCTCGGGCCCGATCAGCGCGACCCCGGCGGCCGCGATCAGCTCGATCGCCCCGTCGCCCGCGCTGCGGAGCGCGAACAGGTTGCCCCCGGCGAGCGCCGCCGCCTCGTCGATCGCCGCGAGATCGCCCGCGTGGCGCAGGCGGACCACCAGGGCCGCGCCCCGGTCGAAGCGCCAGAGGGGACCGGGCGGCAGTTCGCCCAGGGTCTCGCCGAGGCAGGCGGGATGATCGACGAAGCCCAGCGGGGCCAGCGGGGCGGCCTCGCCCTCCGCCCGCCAGATCGCCATCGGCCCGGGCCAGGGCTCGGCCGTCACCGCCAGCACCTGCAGGGCGGTCGGGGTGCCGCGGTCGGCCGGCAGGTCGAGGGCCACCGCGAAGGGCGGCCCGGCCAGGGCCGGTGCCGTCCGGCGGGGGCGCGGGCCGCTGGGCTCTCCGGCCCGCGGCGCCCGGCCGTGGAGGGGGACGCCCCGCGTCTCGATGGCGCGTCCGCGCGGGCTGTCGGCGATGCGCAGGATCCGGTGCGGCAGGCGCTCCCCCGGCAGGGCCAGGAGGTCGCCCGGCGCGAGGTCGATCCGGCGCGGGCTCAGGGTGAAGCGCGCGGTGTCGCGGGCCGCCAGCGCGGCATCGAGGGCGGCCTCCGCCAGGGCCTCGGCGGCGCCGCGCCGGATCACCACGGCGGCCTCCATCCGGGTCTCGCGCCGGCGTCGGCCGGTCGGGCGGATCGCGGCGGCGCTGGCCCGGCGGTACTCGGCGGACTCGCCGTCGGTGAAGCCGATCGCCAGGGAGCGCGGCAGCTCCGCCTCCTCGGCCCGGACCCGGGACAGGGGCGCCTCCGCGTCGCGCAGGACCACGAGGTCGTCGGCCGCGATGGGCAGAGCCGCCTCCCGGCCCGGCCCGCGCACGATCATCGTGCCGGCCCGGGCGGAGATGTCGAGGCCGTAGAGCTGCGCCAGGGGTTCCAGGGCCGCCCGGGCCGACATCGGCCGGTCGACGACGTAGCCGTCGAGGGTAGCCTCGGCGGTGATGGCGGCCGGCACCGCGATGCCGAGGTCGGACAGGATCGCGGCGACGAGCCGGTCGAGTTCCAGCCCCTCGATCCGCCCGGTGATCCAGTGGCCCACCGACCAGTTGCCGGCATCGGCCCAGACGGTGTCGAAGTCGGGAAAGGCCGGGTAGGGCCGGGCGTCCCAGCACCAGACGAAGATCGAATCCGCCGGCACCATCGGCCCGCCATAGAGGGGCGAGACCGGGTTGTGGGCGGCCTCGAAGCCGGGCAGGCCGGGGTCGAACCGCCCCAGGATCGCCGCGAGGCCGCGGGCCTGGATCAGGTCGTCGCGGGTGCCGCGCGAGGCGGGCGGACGCGCGTTCTCGGCGGATTTGGGGTCGGGGAAGACGTTGGGGCCGTTGGTGCCCTTGTCCACCGCCGGCACCCCGATCTCGGTGAGCCAGATCGGCTTTCCCCGCGGCACCCACGCCGTCGCGCGGGTCTCGAGCCCGCCGTCCCGCTCGACATGCGGGTTCGCCCACCAGCCGACGAGGTCCTTGGCCCGGAAGGTCCAGGGCTTGGCGTAGCGCCCGTCGGTGATCGGCGTGCGGACCTGCGCCGCCCGGTCGGCCGCGTCAGCGTAGAACCAGTCGTAGGCCTCGCCGGCGCCGATCCGGCCCTTGAGATAGGCCGGGTCGTAGATCGAATCCGCCAGCGCCAGGTCGGCATGGGCGTCCCCGTCGCGCCAGTCTGTCAGGGGCGGGTAGTAGTCGATGCCGACCGCGTCGATGGCCGGATCGGCGAACAGGGCGTCGAGGGGGAAGCAGATCGTGGCGCCCCCGTCGCGCACGTCGGCGCCGTACTCGGTCCAGTCGGCGGCGTAGACGAGCCGGACGGCCGGGCCGAGGGTCTGGCGCAGGGTCGAGGCGAGGCCGCGGAAGCCTTCCACGGCCGGATAGCGCCCGGCCTCGGCCCGCACCCGGGTGAGGCCGACGAACTCGCTGCCGAGGATGAAGCCGGCGAGCGGAACGCCCGCGGCGGCCCAGGCGGCCGCCAGCGCCGCGTAATGCAGCACGAAGGGGCGGTACTGCGCGAAGAAGGCCGCCACCTGCGCGCCGGCCGCGGCGGTGCCGTCCGGGCTCGCCGGCCGCCCGGGGGCGGGATCGCAGGTGATGCGCCCGCGCCAGGGATAGGCCGGCTGGCCGGCGGCGGCCGGGTCGCGCGGGTCCGGCAGGGCGTTGCCGGCGGGCACGTCCATCATCACGAAGGGGTAGAGCACCACCCCGAGGCCGCGCCGGTGCAGCTCGGCCACCAGGCGGGTCAGGCCCGCATCCGAGGGGGTGCCGCCATAGGCCGGGCCGCCGCCGGGCGCCGTGGAGACCCGCCTCGCCCCCTCGCGGCGCAGGCCCGCCACCGACCAGGCGTCGCCGCTCGTCGCCTTGGCGGCCTGGTCGACCCGGGGGGCGATCGTGCAGCGCCCGGCGCGCAGGTCGTCCCCGAACCAGCTCGCCACCACGGAGACGCGGGTCAGCCGCGGGCAGAGCGCCTGGAGCGCGTCGAGGGAGGCGGTGACGTCGGTGCCCGCCTGCAGCTGGAACCGGTTGGCCGGGCGGGTGGTGCCGTAGCCCGCCTCCTCGGTGACGCGCAGCGGGTCGAGGCCGAATTCGGTGGAACCGGGAATGAGGCAGACCGCCCGGATCATCCCGGCCAGGCCCGCCACGGGGCGCAGCACCTCGAAGGCGAATTGCGGGATGCGGTTGCCGAATTCGGCCAGCGCCAGGCGCTCGAACACCACGTAGGCGAGGCCGCGATAGGCGGGCGCGTTCTCTGTCCCCTCCTTGGCGACGATGAGCGGATCGGGTGCCTGGTCCGCGTCGCCGAGGTGCAGCCGGAGCGCCACCGTCGTCAGGTCGAGTTCGCGCCCGTCCGCCCAGACCCGCCGGATTCCCGCCACCGGGCCCTCGCACAGGCCGATGGCGAGGTCGACGAAGTAGGCGTAGCTCGTGCGCTTGACCCTGCCGCCGCCGATGCCCTTGCCGCCGGCCGGGCCGGCGGCGGTGCTCGCCACCTCCAGGGGCCGGGTCGCCCAGATCAGGGTGCCGCCGAGGCGAGCCCGGCCGTAGACCCGCGGGATCGGATCGCCCTCGGTGGAGCTCAGGCCCGCCACGTCCGACAGGCGCGGCCCCTCGACGGTGCGCCCGCCGGCGAGACCGCCGAACAGGGCGGCGTCGAGGCCCGAGCCCGCCGCCGCCCCGAGGGCGCTGCCGATGATCCCGCCGATCGGCCCGCCGAGCGCCGTGCCGGCCGCCGCCCCGGCGGTTTGCAGGATCAGCGTGGCCATGGCGGACTCCGGGAAGCGGGGGCGTCGGGCTGGTTCGGCTAGCCGCCGCCCGCGCCGGGGAAGCGGAAGACCTGGGCGAGGTGGCGCCGCCACCAGCCCGTCAGGGCGACCTCCGTGACGGCGGCGCCGTCATGGGCGTGGATCATCGTGCCGGCGCCCGTGGCGATGGCGCAGTGCCGGGCCGGCAGGTGGGCGCGGAAGCGGAACAGCAGGACGTCGCCGGCCGCGGGCGGACCGTCGACGGGCAGGAGGTGGCGCGCGGCCGCCTCCGCCAGGGGATCGCGCCCGGGCGGCGCGGATTCGGCCCAGGACGCGGCGTAGGGCGGGGCCGCCTCGGGCTCCGGGCCGAGGGCCTCGCGCCAGACCCCGCGCAGCAGCCCGAGGCAGTCGCAGCCGACGCCCCTGAGGGAGGCCTGGTGGCGATAGGGCGTGCCGATCCAGGCCCGCGCCAGGGCGACGATCGCCTCGGACTTCAACGATTCAGATGTCATGGCCCCCTCACCGGAACAGGCTGCCGCCGTCGAGGCCCGGGCCGGAGCCGGGGGCGGGGCGCAGCACGAAGTCGTTGCCCGGCAGGTGCGGGAAGCCCTGGAAGTTCGGCACGTTGGCGAACCGGTCGCGGCAGGTGGCGAGGCGCTTGTCGCAGCCGGCGGTGAGCCGGAAGCGGTCGCCCGGCGCCACCGGGCGGGGCGGCGCCTGCCAGAGCTCGAGGCGGATCGTCCCCGCCGCGCCGGCCTGGTCGCGGATCTCGGCCTCCTGTCCGGCCTGGCCGTCGCCGGTCCAGGCGAGGCGCCCCCCGGCGAACCACCCCGCCGCGAAGTTCCCCGCCAGGGCGACGTCGAGGCGGCCGGGCTCCGGCACCGCCAGCACCGTCCCGGTGGTGGCGAAGCGCCCGTCCGTGAGGTCCACGCGGCAGCGGGCATCGCCGAGATCCGCCCCGCAGGTGGCGCGGTAGGTCCGGCCGCGCTCGGCGTCGAGCTGGTCCATCAGCCCGCGCAGCTCGGCCACGAAGGCCGTGCCGGCCCGGCGCACCTCGCCCACCGTGCCGATCTCGAGGAGCAGGCGCGTCTCCGGCCGACTCCAATCCACCAGCCAGGTCTCCACCGAGGCGGCGTCGTAGAGCCCGCCGGCGATGTCGGCTTCGGTGAGCCCCACCGCCGAGAGCGCGCCCGCGACCTCGCCGCCGCCGATGGCGAAGCCGAGCTCGGCGGTTGCCTCGGCCGCCTCCAGCCCGGAGCGGGCCGCGTAGGTCAGGCCGCCGAAGGCGAGGTCGCGGTCGTGGTCGGTGAAGCCGAGGCGGGCGCCGTCGCGCCGGGTCAGGGCCCAGCAATGGCAGAGCGTGGTCGCCCCGCCGGCGAGATGCGCGGCGAGGTCGGGGGGCAGGTCGCGCATGGCGAAAAAATCCTCGCGGAGACCGCCTCAGGAGCGGTTCGGATTGACCCGCGGGTCGGCCCGCAGGCGGGCCACCGCGAGATCGATGAAGGCCCGTACCTTGGCGGGGGCGCGCCGCCCCTCGGGGCTCACCACGTGGACCGGCATCGCCGCCGCCTCCGGGTCGTCGAGGACGAGGCGCAGATGCCCCTCCGCCAGGGCCGCAACGACCTGGTAGGACAGGAGCTGCGCGATGCCCTGGCCGGAGAGCGCCGCCGCCAGCACGGAATCGATGGTGTTGCAGGTCAGCCGGGGCCGCAGGGCGACGGTCCCGGTGCCGGCCGAGCCGATGACGGCGTGGTCGCGCAGGTCCCGCATCGTCGCCGGCGTCCCATGCCGGGCGAGGTAGTCCGGCGCGGCGCAGAGCACCCGGCGCACGGTGCCGACCCGGATCGCCGCGAGGCCGGACTCCGCGAGGGGACCGATCCGGACCCCCACATCGGCGCCCTCCTCGATCATGTTGACGACCCGGTCGAGGAACAGCGCCTGCGCCGAGACGGCGGCGTGGCGCGCCAGGTAGTCGGTGATCACCGGCAGCACGTAGAGGCGCCCGAACTGCACCGGTGCCGTCACCGTCAGGGTGCCGGAGGGCGTGGCGTAGGAGCCCGCCGCGGCGGCCTCCGCCTCCTCGATCTCCGCCAGGATGCGCCGGCAATCCTCCAGGTAGCGCCCGCCCGCCTCGGTGAGCTTCACCGAGCGGGTGGTCCGGGCGAGGAGCCGCGCCCCGATCCGCGCCTCGAGGGCGGCCACCGCCCGGGTCACGGCCGGCGGGCTCATGTGGAGCTGGCGCGCCGCGCCGGCGAAGCCCCCGCTCTCCGCCACCCGGACGAAGACCCGCATCGCCTGCCAACCATCCATGCCGTCCCCCAGTCGGGCCCCGATTATTCCACTTTGCGGAAGAGTGGCTTGCGGGGAAAGCGCATTCTCCCCGCGCGGCTCAGGGTCTTGAATGCGGATGACGCCGGCACCCGGCTCGGGTGCCGACCCCATCCCCGAGGAGACCTCCCATGAAGCTGTTCCACGTCGCCCTGTCCGGCCACGCCCACCGGGCCCGCCTGTTCCTGTCCCTGCTCGGCCAGCCCTGCGACATCGTCGAGGTCGACCTCGCGAAGGGCGAGCACAGGGCGCCGGACTTCCTGCGGCTGAATCCCTTCGGCCAGGTGCCGGTGCTCGTCGACGGCGAGACGGTCGTGCCGGATTCCAACGCCATCCTGGTCTACCTGGCCAAAAGCCTCGGCCGCACCGACTGGCTGCCGGAGGACGCGGCCGGCGCGGCGCGGGTGCAGCGCTGGCTCTCGGTGGCGGCCGGCCCCATCGCCTTCGGCCCGGCCGCCGCCCGCCTGGTCACGGTGTTCGGCGCTAGCTTCGACGCGGCCGAGGTCATCGCCCGGGCCCACGTCATCCTCGGCCGGATCGAGGCCGAGCTCGCCGAGCGGTCCTGGCTCGCCGCCGACCACCCGACCCTCGCGGAGGTGGCGCTCTACAGCTACGTCGCCGCCGCGCCGGAGGGGAACGTCGATCTGACCCCCTACGGCGCCGTCCGCGCCTGGCTCGCCCGCATCGAGGCCCTGCCGGGTTTCGTGCCCTTCCCGCAGACTCCGGCCGGCCTGCGCGCCGCCTGAGCGTCTCCGGGGCGCCGCAGGCGAGCTCGGACCCGGAGGGGCGCGCCAGCGGCGTCCAATCCAGAACCGCCGACAGCGTAAAGTCTTGCGCCACCTGCGTTTCTGGATCCCAGGCTCCGCTGCGCGGCCCCGGGATGACGGGGTGCTGCGTGTGGATTTCCGGCCCGATCGCAGCCGAAATCAACCCTGTCATTCCGGGTCGCCGCAGGCGAGCCCGGAATCCAGAGCCGCTGACGGCGTAAAGTCTTGTACCACCTGCGCGTCTGGTTCCCGGGTTCCGCTGCGCGGCCCCGGGATGACCCGGTGCAACGCGTGGGTTTCCGACGAGCCGATCGGCATCTGCAATCCCCCTCCTTCCAACAAGGGCAGCACCCAGCGCCCGTTCCCGCCAACGCCCTTCCTCGGACCACGATCGGCCCCGTCTCAGGAGACAGCCCATGTCCTTCCCGGAAACCCACCCCGCCGCGCCCTGGCACGCGGGCGAGACCGCCCTCCAGGCGCATCTCGGCGTCGCCGAGCGGATGGCCGAGCTCGGCCCCCGCGTGATCCGCGACCACCTGATCGAGCAGCACCGCGCCTTCTACGGCCAGCTGCCCTACGTGGTGCTGGGCACGGTCGACCCGGAGGGCGGGGCCTGGGCGACTGTGCGGACCGGGGCGCCGGGCTTCCTCGACGCGCCCGATCCCGGGCACCTCCGGGTCCGGGTCGCGCCCGAACCGGACGATCCCGCCGAGGCGGGGCTGGGGGAGGGGGCCGCCGTCGGCCTCCTCGGGATCGACCTCGGCACCCGCCGGCGCAACCGCCTGAACGGCACCGTGGCGCGGGACCGGCCGGACGGCTTCTCGATCCGCGTGGCCCAGAGCTTCGGCAACTGCCCGCAATACATCCGGGTCCGGACCGATCCGGAGCTGGTCCCGGCCTCGCCGGCCGCGCCCCGGGTGTCGGATCGGCTCGACGGGCAGGCCCGGGCCCTCGTGGCGAGCGCCGAGACGTTCTTCGTCGCCAGCTACGCCCCCGGCGCCGACGGCACCCGGCAGGTCGACGTCTCGCATCGCGGCGGCCCCGCCGGTTTCGTCCGGGTCGGCGCCGACGGGGTCCTGACGGTGCCGGATTATTCCGGCAACCGGTTCTTCAACACCCTGGGCAACATGCTCGCCAACCCACGCGCCGGGCTGCTGTTCATCGACTTCGCCACCGGCGACCTCGTGCAGATGACCGGGCACCCGCAGGTGGTCCTCGACGCCCCCGACCGCGCGGACTTCCCCGGCGCCGAGCGCCTCTGGCGCTTCGCGCCCCGCACAGTGGTCCGGCGCCCCGGCGCCTGGCCGCTGCGCTTCGCCCCCGCTACGGCACGATCTCGATGAGCGGCACCCGCGGGATCTCCCCCGCGGCGAAGGCCGACAGGTCGACGGTGAGGTCGTCGGTGTCGAAGCGGACCGGGACGTCGAAGGCGAAGCCCGCCGTCACGCGCGCCCCCGCCCCCGGCACGGCGTCGGCCGCGAAGGTGAGGCGGCCGGTGGCGGCCTCGCAGGCGACCTTGGCCGGCGGCACCGCGACGCCGTTCACCGCCACCCGCACGCTCTCGCCCACCGGCTTGGCGATGGTCCGGCGATAGGGCATTGGCCCGGTGCCGTAGGTCTTGGCGAGCTGGAACACCCGGGTGGCCCCGTCCCCGAGGCCGAGGAGCTGGTCGGTGGCCGCGATTCCCCGCGAGGGCGGGCCGGAGGTCGAATCGACCCGGTCGCGGTAGCGGAAGCCGTAGAGCCGGCCCCGCCGCTCCTCGAAGAAGCTCAAGACCGCGTGCAGGGCGTCGAGGGTGCGGATGCCGAAGCCGGCATCGTAGCGCCGGCGCGAATCGGCCCAGCGGCTGTTGCGGTGCTCGCGGCCCGAGGCCAGGGTCACGATCTCGGTGAGCCGGCTCGGGCCGCCGCTGCCGCGCAGGGCGACATCGAGGGGAAAGCGGACCTCGTGGAAGTCGCTCGGCGGGTCGTCGGCCATGGTGCGTTCCTCCTTTCGCCTCAGAGGCCGCGGCGGCCGCGCGCCACCGCGCGGGCGAGGCCGGCGGCCACCTGCGCCTCCGAGCGGCGGAAGCTCTCGAGATCGGGGGTGGCGATGTGGATGGTCACGGGGGCGGAGGCCTGGCCCCCCGTCGCGACGCCGAGGCGCCCGTCGCTGCCGCGCTTCAGGGGCAGGATCGCCTCCGGCCCGGCCTCGCCCATCAGGCCGAGGCCGTCGCGCATGGGAAAGTAGGTGGGGGCGGCCACCACGCCGCCGGCCGCGAAAGGGCGCACGCGGCCCTGCTGGAGGGCGCCGCCCCGGGCGAAGGCCGTATCGCCGCCGCCCGCTCCCGCCCCGATCAGCCCGTTCACCAGCCCGGTGATCCCGGCCTTGACCGGGCTGAGGGCCGCCTTGATCGCCACGCCGGAGAGCTTCGTCGCCAGGGTGCCGAGCACGCTGTCGAGTTGGCGCCCGGCCCCGACATTGGTGCTGAGGGCCTTCGACAGGCTCTGGCCGAAGCGCTGGGCGAGGCGGTCGAGGGTCTCCAGCTGGCGGGCGCGGGCGGCGGCGATGCGGTCGGGTTCGGTCTCGGCCATGGCGGCCTCCTCGGGTCAGGTCGGGTCGGGGTAGCGGGCGATCAGGTCCCGAAGGCCCGCCCCGTCGAGGGCGGCGCGGGGTCCCGTCAGGCCGGCGGCGGCCATCAGTTCGCGCGGCGTGGCGCGCCAGAAATCGCGCGGGCGCCAGCGCAGGCGGCCGAGGCCCAGCGCCAGCGCCTCGTCCCACGGGAAGGCGGAGGGGGGCTCCGGCGCGGTCCCGCCCGTGGGGCTCAAGGGTGTTCGGAGGCCTCGCCGAAGGCCGCCGCGAGCACGGCGCCGATCGCCGTCCCGATGGTCTCGAGGTCGCCGGCCAGCGGCAGGGCCGCGACGGCGGCATCGTCGAGGGCGTGGCCGCCGCCGCGCAGGGCCGCGCCCAGGAGCGCGACGAGGTCGCGGCTCTTCAGCCGACCGTCGCCGAAGCGGGCGGCGAGGTCGGTCAGGTCGGCGGCCCCGAGGGCATCCTCGAGTTCGGCGAGCGCGCCCAGGGTGAGGCAGAGGGTGTAGCGCTCGGGGCCCAGGGCCAGGGCCACCTCGCCGCGCCTGCGGTTGGCCATCAGGCGGCCGTGAAGGCGAGGGGGCCGGCCGAGTCGAGGGCCATGTCGAAGGTCACCTCGCCGGCGTGATCCCCCCGGTATTCGAGGCTGGTGATCTGGAACGCGCCCTCCAGGGTGCCGAAGCCCGGCACCACGACCTGGTAGGTCTCCAGGGTGCCGTCGAAGAACACCTGCCGCAGGCGGACGTCGGACGCCTCGTCGCGGAACACGCCGGAGCCCGAGAGGGCGGCCCGGCGCACCCCCGCCCCGGCCAGGAGCTCGCGCCAGCGCCCGGCGGAATCGGCGTTGGTGACGTCCACGGTCTCGGCGTTGAAGGCGATCTGGCGGGCGCGCAGGCCCGCCACCGCCAGGAAACCCGCACCGTTCGAGATGCGGATGAGCAGGTCCTTGCCGCGTTGGGCTGCCATGGGGGGCTCCCGGGTTCGAGGGGT
>NZ_JBYSXL010000100.1:0-12670 GCF_058782155.1 Methylobacterium sp. FW306-05-D | reverse complement strand
CTTCAGCGCCGCGCGCTTGGCCAGCGTCCGGGGCATCGGCTTGGGTGGCGCGGGCTTTGCCGCGACAGGTTTGGAGGAGACGGGCTTGGAGGAGGCAGGCTTGGAGGAGACGGGCTCGGAACCCGCCGCCGCCGGGGCGGGCGTGGCTTCGGACGGCTTGCCCGCCGCGCCCCGCCCGGCCAGGCGGCCGCGCAGGGGCGTGATCAGCCGGGCGATCTCGCCCCAGAGATAGGCGTCCTCGCCGGAGAGGCCGCGCGGGCGCCGGGGCGTCTTCATGGGGCGGGCGCCCCGGATTTCGGGAGCAGGACCACGAAGCCGACCGCGTCGCGCAGGTTTCCGGCGGCGACGCCCGCCTCCGCGCCGGTGCCGAGATAGAGGTCGCCCCGCGCCGGCCCGACGATGGCCGAGCCGGTATCGGCGGCGACGACGAGACGCCCCGGCTCGGAGGCCCCGGCGATCCGCCCCTCGAGCCAGAACGGCAGGCCGTAGCGCCAGAGGGTGGCGTCCACCGCGAGGTTGCGGCCCGGGCTGAGCGGCACGCCGGCCCCGCCCGGCGGCCCCAGGCTCGGGTCGTCGATCTCGGCGAGGCGGAAGAAGATGTAGGAGGCGTTGGCCCGCATCAGCCGGGCGGCGTGCTGCGGGTTCGCCCGCAGCCAGCCGGTCCAGCGCGCCAGGGTGAGGCCGTCGAGGGGCAGGTGCCCCTCCGCCACGATGAGCTTGCCGATGGAGGTGTAGGGCCGGCCGTTGCGGCCGTCGTAGAGCACCCGGACCGAGCGCCCATCGGTCAGGCGGACCCGGCCCGAGCCCTGGACCTGGAGCACGAACAGGTCGACGGCGTCGCGCAGGTAGAGCAGGGGGCGGGCGCGGGCGCCCAGGGCGCCGTCCTCGATCGCGGCCCGGTCGGGATAGGCCGCGAAGCCGTCGCCGACCCGGCGCGCGGCGCGCAAGGACGGGTCGAGGCCGGGCCGCGTCTCGCCGGGCTCCAGGCTGACGAGGTCGTCGGGCCGGGCGAGCACCGGGGCGGTGAAATCCGGGCCCGGGGCGGGTGCGCCGACGAGTTCCGGTTCGAAATAGCCGGTGAGGAAGCCGGTGCGCCGCTCCGGGTCGCCGCCGGCCGCGGGCCTGACGATCCGGTAGGCCTCGAAGGCCTCCGCGAAGAAGCGCGCCGCCTCGGCCTCGGGCACGGTCTCGGCCCGGGCGCAGGCGGCCCGCAGGGCCTCGGGCGCGCCCGTGACGGTGGCGGGCTGGGGCGTCGCCGGCGGGGTCCGGCAGGTCCGGCGGAAGGCCGCCAGCGCCCCGGCGGCGTCCGGGCCGGGAAAGCCCGGCAGGGAGGCGGTCGCGACGGGCTCCAGCACGGCCCCGCCCACGCGAAACGGCTCGGCCGCGGGGGAGGGGAGGCTGAGGGCGGCGAGGAGGACCGCCGCGGGACGGGAGAACCGGGTCACGCGATCCTGTGCGGCGTCGGGCTCAGGCGCCGGCTTCCGTGGCGACGAGCTGCCAGTTCGGGTCGCGGGTGCCGAGGGTGCGGGCGAAGGTCCAGACGTCGGGGACCTCCACCACCGCCTCGGCGCTGCCGTCCGTGACCTGGCCCTGCGCGTTGCGGGTGGCGGTGATGAGGTGGGAGAGGAAGCGTACGGTGATCTGCGCGACGCGGTTCTTCACGTCGACGGAGACGATCTCGGCCTTGTCGAGGGAGACGAAGGTGGTCTCCACGGTCTCGCGGCGGGCCTCGCGGGCATCGATCTCGCGCTCGAAGCCCTCGCAGACCTCGCGGGAGAGCAGGCCGCGCAGGGTCTTGCGGTCCCCCTTGGCGAAGGCGATCACGATGGCCTCGTAGGCGCTGCGGGCGCCCTCCACGAAGGCGCGCGGATCGAAGGCGGGCTCGACCTGGACGACGGCCTCGAGGCCGTGGGCGATGGCCGAGCCGGGCTCGGCGATGCCGCGCCAGTCGCGCACGTCCGTCTTCACCGCGGTCTGGCCGCGCTCGGCCTGGGGCGGGACCCGGTCGGCGCCCGGCAGGCGCACGACGTTGTCGCCGTCCCCCCGCGCGGCCGGCGGCTCGGTGCGGCTGCGGTCCACCGGCTTGAAGGGCGAGCGCTCCGTGCCGGTCTTCTGACCCAGCACCGAGCGCAGGCGCCAGATGACGAAGACCGCCAGCGCGAGGAAGATCAGGGTCGTCAAGTCGAAGGAGTCCTGCATCACTGATCCGATCGTGGCCGTGGCACGAATACGTTACTTCACGGGGCTCTGGAAACCCGGCCCGATTCCTCGGCTGACAGGCCTGGCCGAGAGAGTCCCGGCCCAGTCGCGCAGCCATGTCGCGCAGTTGACGGCCCCTGCGCAAGGCGCGGGCCGGCGTCCCGCGCGCGGAGTCTCGGCCGGGACCGAACCTCCGGGGTCGTGCGATGATATGGATATCGCGGATGCCGATTCCAGGCGAGGGCGTGCGGCTGCGCCGCCTTGACCCGCCCGCGCGCCGCCTCGCCTTGTCCCGTGCGGACGAGCATGATAGCGCGCTATCGCGCCGGCCGGGCGGTGGCGGCGTGTCGGTGTGCAGGCCGGTCCGCCCGGCTCCGGGCGACCGGGACCGGCGCCCGTCACGGGTTCGCCTCCCGGACCCGAGGGCACACGACCCGGGCTCCACCGCGCCCCGACGATTCAGGAAGAGGACAGAACGCCATGGCCGACACTCCGGCACCGAACGGCAACGGTGGCGCCACGGCGCAGACCGACGACGCGACGCCGACGATCAACGCGCTCGCGCAGTACACCAAGGATCTCTCCTTCGAGAATCCGAATGCGCCGCGCTCGCTGCAGCCGCAGGAGAGCGGACCGCAGATCAACATCCAGGTCAACGTCAACGCCAAGCAGATTGCCGAGTTCGATTTCGAGGTCGACCTGACCCTGGAGGGCGATGCCAAGATCGCCAACGAGGTGCTGTTCGCCTTCGAGCTGACCTATGCGGGCATCTTCCGCATGCGCAACATCCCGCAGGACCAGCTCCACCCGGCCGTGATGATCGAGTGCCCGCGCCTGCTCTTCCCCTTCGCGCGCCAGATCGTCGCCGAGGCCGTGCGCAACGGCGGCTTCCCGCCCCTCTACATCGACCCGATCGACTTCGTCGGCCTCTACCGCCAGAAGGCCATGGAAGCCCAGGCCCAGGGCGAGACCGGACCGCTCGCCTCCTGAGCGCACCCGGCCCGGCCGCCCCGGGCGGGATGTCCGGGGATCAGAAGACCGGCCTCGGCCCTTACGTAGACCGGACCCGGCCGTGACGCGCAGCCGGTCCGGCCGCGGCCCCTCGTGCCGCCGGGTCGCATCAGTTCCTGGATCGCATGCTCGCCACGCACCACCTCGCCCTGATCAACGTCTTCACGGGCGACATCCAGGGCGGGCTCGGCCCCTTCCTCGGCACCTGGCTCGCCGAATCCGCCTCCTGGAGCCCCTCGCGGGTGGGCTTCGTCACCACCCTGGTGGGCATCGGCTCCCTCCTCCTCAGCGGCCCCTTCGGCGCCCTGGTCGACCGGCTCGGCCGGCCCCGGCTGCTGATCGCGGTCGCCTGCGGGGCGATCCTGTGCGGCACCTTGCTGCTGCTTCCGGCCCGGGGCGTGATCCCGGTCTTCGCCGCCCAAATGATGGCGGCGGCGGGCGGCACGCTGCTGCTGCCCGCGGTCACCGCCCTCACCCTCGGCATCGTCGGCAAGGACCGCTTCCCGAAGCAGCAGGGCCGCAACCAGGCCTTCAACCATCTCGGCATCCTGCTCGCGGCCGGCGGCATCGGCCTCGGCACCGGCTGGTTCGGCCCGGCCATCGCCTTCTGGGTGCTCGGCGGCATGGCGGTCCTGGCCATCGTCGCCACGCTCACCACGCCGGGCCACTGCTACAGCGAGCGCCGGGCGGTGGGCTGGCAGGAGGATGCCGACGACCAGCCGGAGCGCGCCGGCCTGCGCAGCATCGTGGCCAACCGCAAGCTCCTCGTGCTCGCCGTGGCGCTGGCCCTGTTCAACCTCGGCAATGGCGGCATGCTCTCGCTGCTGGGCCAGAAGCTGGTGGCCACCGCCGTCGACGCCACGAGCTGGACGGCCCGCTACGTCATGGTGGCGCAGCTGGTGATGATCCCCGTGGCGCTGTTCGCCGGGTCGCTCGCCGACCGGCGCGGCCGGCGCCAGCTCCTCCTCGCCGCCTGCGCGGTGCTCCCCGTCCGCGCCGCGCTCTCGGCCTTCATCGACGATCCCCTCTGGCTGATCTCGGCCGAGATCCTCGACGGCGTCGCCTCGGGCATCATCGGCGTCGCGGTGCCGGTGGTGGTGGCCGACCTGACCTGGGGCTCCGGCCGCACCCAGACGGCCCTGGGCTCCCTCAACGCCATCCAGGGCATCGGCGGCGCGCTCTCGGCCTGGTACGGCGGCCTCGCCCAAGCGATGCTCGGCTGGACCGGGGCCTTCCTGGCGCTGGGCGCCCCGGCCCTCCTCGCCCTGGCCCTGGTGCTCTGGCTCGACACCACCAGCGAGGGCCGCGGCGGGCGCAAGCGCGCGGCGGAGGCGCCCGCCCGGGACCCGGGCGAGCCCGGGCCGGGGACCCGGCGGAAGCGGCCCGCGCCGAAGGACGCGTCCAGCGACGCCTCCAACAACGCCTCCAGGACCGAGCCCGAGACGGCTTGAGGACGTATTGCCGCCGGGCGGAACGGCCCGCGCCCGCCTCGGTTTGGCGAGGGTGCCTCAGCCACCGGAGCCCCCGACGATGGACGATCGACCCGACGGACGGACCCTGCGGGTCACCGAGCCGCGCGCCGTGCCCTGGCTCAGCGTGGTGTTCGGCTACGGCCCGATGCTGCCCTTCGCCGTCGGCGCGCTGGCCGCCTGGGGCTGGAACGGCGACCCCCTCGGACAGGCCGCCGCCGCGCTGACCATCCTGTGGGGCTGCGCCATCCTGCTGTTCCTGTCGGGGGTGCGCCGGGGCGTCAGCTTCCGCACCGAGGGCGGGGCCACCGTCACCCAGATCGCCACCATGACCGGGCTGTTCAGCCTCGGCTTCGCCGCCCTGGTGCTCACGACCCTCGACGAGGCCGTGCCGGCCCTGGTCCTGCTCCTCCTCGGCTTCGGCGCGATCGCCGTGCTCGATCCGATCGCGGCCCGGCGCGGGGAGGCGCCGCTGTTCTTCGCCCGCCTGCGCCCGGTGCAGATCCCCATCGCCATCCTGAGCCTCGCGGCGCTGCTCGCCCTGGCGCTCTGATGCCCGGACCGCTTGCCGCCCCAGGCCACCCGCGATAGAGCCCCCGGGACCCCGAACAGCCCCGACGGACGCGAAGATCACCATGGCCAAGGCCGATTCAACGAAGGCCGACATCCTGAAGCCGCGCCTGCCGCGCGGTTTCGTCGACCGGCGCGCGGACGAGATCGCCGCCCAGCACCGCATGCTGGAGACGATCCGCCGGAGCTTCGAGCTCTACGGCTTCGAGGCCCTGGAGACGCCCTTCGTCGAGTACACCGAGGCCTTGGGCAAGTTCCTGCCCGATCTCGACCGGCCCAACGAGGGCGTGTTCTCGTTCCAGGACGACGACGAATCCTGGCTCTCGCTGCGCTACGACCTGACCGCGCCGCTGGCCCGGCACGTGGCCGAGCATTTCGACGCGATCCCCAAGCCCTACCGGAGCTTTCGCGCGGGCTACGTCTTCCGCAACGAGAAGCCGGGGCCGGGGCGCTTCCGCCAGTTCATGCAGTTCGACGCCGACATCGTGGGCGCCGGCTCGGTGGCGGCCGATGCCGAGATCTGCCTGCTGATGGCCGACACCCTGGAGAAGCTCGGGCTGACCGGCCAGTACGTGGTCAAGGTCAACAACCGGAAGGTCCTCGACGGCCTGATGGAATCGATCGGGCTCGGCGGTCCCGACAGCGCCGGCCAGCGCCTGACCGTGCTGCGCGCCATCGACAAGCTCGACCGCCTCGGCGATGGGGGCGTGCGCGAATTGCTGGGCGCCGGCCGCAGGGACGAGAGCGGCGACTTCACCAAGGGCGCGGGGCTGGCGGAGGAGGCGATCGGCCGGGTCCTGGCCTTCACCGGCTGGACCGGAGCGGGCGCGGCGCCGGCCGACACCGCCACCACGCTGGCGAATTTCGAGGCGTCGCTGGCGGGCAGCGCCGTCGGCCTCGAGGGCGTGCGGGAACTGGCCGACATGGCGGCTCTCTTCGCCGCCGCCGGCTACGAGGATCGCATCCGCATCGACCCCTCGGTGGTGCGCGGGCTCGAATACTACACCGGCCCGGTCTACGAGGCGGAGCTGACCTTCCCGGTGACCAACGACGAGGGCCAGGTGGTGCGCTTCGGCTCGGTCTCGGGCGGCGGGCGCTACGACGGCCTCGTCGGGCGCTTCCGGGCCGAGCCGGTGCCGGCCACCGGCTTCTCCATCGGCGTCTCGCGCCTGTTCTCGGCGCTGCAGCTCGTGAAGAGCCCGCTCCTGGAGGGCATCGCCAAGCCCGGCCCCGTGGTGGTGCTGGTGCTCGACCGGGACAACATCGCGGATTACCAGCGCCTGGTCTCGGCCCTGCGCGAGGCCGGCATCCGGGCCGAACTCTATCTCGGCGGCTCGGGCATGAAGGCGCAGATGAAATACGCCGACCGGCGCGGCAGCCCCTGCGCCATCATCCAGGGCTCGAACGAGCGCGAGGCCGGCGAGGTCCAGATCAAGGACCTGATCGAGGGCGCCAAGGCGGCGGCCGCCATCACCAGCAACGCCGAGTGGAAGGCCGCGCGCCCGGCCCAGTTCTCGGTGCCGGTGGCCGAGATGGTCGAGCGGGTGCGCGAGGTCCTGGGACGCCACTTCTGACGTCCCAGGACTTCCGAGATCCCAGGACTTCCGAGATCCCAGGACTTCCGAGATCCCAGGCGCGACCCGGGGCCGTGGAGGCGGGCTCCACGGCCGTGAGGCCTCAGGCGACCGAGATGTCGACCTGGATGTTGCCGCGGGTGGCGTGGGAGTAGGGGCACACCACGTCGGCGCGCTTCACGAGATCCTCGGCCACGGCCCGGTCGAGGCCCGGCAGGGTCGCCTTGAGGGCGACCACGAGGCCGAAGCCCGTGCCGTCGTCGCGCGGGCCGATGCCGACGCTCGACTCGATCTTGGACTCCTCCGAGACCTGGATCTTGTCCTTGCCGGCCACGAACTTGATCGCGCCGAGGAAGCAGGCGGCGTAACCGGCCGCGAAGAGCTGCTCCGGATTGGTGCCGGCGCCGCCGCCGCCGCCCAGCTCCTTCGGGGTCGAGAGCTTGACGTCCACCTTGGAGTCGTCGGTCGCGGCGGAGCCCTCGCGGCCGCCGGTGGCATGGGCGTGTGCGGTGTAGAGTGCCTTCATGTCGGTCTCTCCTCGTGGTGAACGGATGCGTCGGTTCGGGCGCTGCGCCCCGGCCGGGCCGGGACGATCTCGATTGCGCGCAACCTAGTTTTCATCTCGCACGGAACTTGATTGTGCGCAATACGAGTTTTGCATAAGGTCGTGACAGGTCGCCGGTTCCGTACGGCCACCCCTGAGGAAGGACACCGCACCATGTCGGGACGGACCACCCGCCCCCGCACCGAGCCGGCCATCGATCCGGGCGCCGACGCCCTGAGCCTCGACAGCCAGCTCTGCTTCGCCGTCTACGCCACGGCCCATGCCTTCGGGCGCGCCTACCGGGCGCTGCTCGCCGGGCATGACCTGACCTACCCCCAGTATCTGGTCCTGCTGGTGCTGTGGGAAGAGGAGGGCCTGACGGTCAAGGAGATCGGCCAGCGCCTGTTCCTCGATTCCGGGACCCTGACGCCCCTGCTGAAGCGCCTGGAGGCGGCCGGCCACGTCCGGCGCGCCCGGGACCGGGCCGACGAGCGTCAGGTCAGCATCTTCCTCACCGAGAAGAGCCGGGCTTTGAAGGGTCGGATGCAATGCGTGCCGGACGAGGTGGGCGGCCTGACCGGCCTCGATCTCGACGGGCGCCGGGCCCTCCTCGACATCCTGATGAACCTGCGCGGCGCATTGCATGCGGGCCTCGGCGAGGCCGACGACCGCCCGGTCGCCGCCGGCCCCGAAACCACCGCACGGCGCGGGTCCTGACAAGGGCGAGCCCTGATCGAGGCGGGGCATGGAAAAAGCCGCTCCCGCCAGGGCGGGAGCGGCTTCCGGACCGTGCTTTCGCGAGCGTGCCCGGCCGGCCCTGAAGGGGCAGGCCGGAGCGAGTCTGAAACCCGTGCTTCGGGATCAAGACGTCTCGAGGATCAGGACTTGGTTCAGGACTTGGTCTTGAGGTAGGCGATGATGTCGTCGACCTTCTTCGGGTCCTTGACGCCGGGGAAGACCATCTTCGTGCCCGGGATCTTCTTCTTCGGGTCGGTCAGCCACTCGTGCAGGTTGGCCTCGTCCCAGGTGATGCCGGAGCTCTTCATGGCCGCCGAGAAGGCATAGCCGTCCGCGCCCTCGCCGGCCTTCGCGCCGACGACGCCCTTCAGGGTCGGGCCGACGCCGTTCTTCTCGAAGTTGTGGCAGGCCTTGCAGGGGGCGAACGCCTTCTCGCCGGCGGCGGCGTCGCCCTCGGCATGAGCCGACAGAGGCAGCAGCAGGGCCAGGGCGGCGCCGAACATGATATGACGCATCGTGTGTTTCCTCCTTGAAGCGGCTTCAGCCGCTTGGGCTTATGGCAGAGCTTACCCGTTTAGAACAGATCGAGACAGGAACGCGCAAGGCGGACTGCGATGCGCTGCGGCCAAAGGAAGCTTCTCCGGCGGCGTTCGGTTCCGCCCCGACCGACGAGGCCACGAACCGGATGCGCCGCGCCGGTGTTTGTCCTACTCTCCCTCGCAAAGCGCCGTCCCTCCGTCTCGCGCTGTCGCCTCCTCATAGGCGATCCCGGCTGAGCGGATGATGAAGACGGCGCGCCCCGGAGGACATGCCCATGTCGATCGCCTTTCCCGTGCCCGATGCCGCCATCGTCGCCCGCCGCGAGGCGATCATCGCCGGCCTCGCGCCGCTGGTCGCGCCGGAGGCGCTGGTGACCACCGAGGACGAGCGCCGCGCCTTCGAGACCGACGGGCTCACCGCCTACCGCAAGATGCCCCTGGCCGTCGTCCTGCCCTCGACCACCGCCGAGGTCTCGGCCGTGATGGCGTTCTGCCACGCCAACGGCGTCCGGGTGGTGCCGCGGGGCGCCGGCACCTCGCTGGCCGGCGGCGCCATCGCGCAGGAGGACGCGGTGATCCTCGGCATTTCCAAGATGAACCGCATCCTGGCCGTCGATTACGAGAACCGCACCGCGCGGGTCGAGGCCGGCATCACCAACCTCGCCATCTCGGGCGCGGTCAGCCACGAGGGCTTCTTCTACGCCCCCGACCCGTCCAGCCAGCTCGCCTGCACCATCGCGGGCAACATCGCGATGAATTCCGGCGGCGCGCACTGCCTCAAGTACGGGGTGACCACCAACAACCTGCTCGGCGTCACCCTGGTGATGAACGACGGCACCGTGGTGGAGATCGGCGGCGAGCACCTCGACGCGGCCGGCTACGACCTCCTCGGTCTCGTCTGCGGCTCCGAGGGGCAGCTCGGCATCGTCACCGAGGCCACCGTACGCATCCTGCGCAGCGCGGAGGGCGCGCGCCCGGCGCTGGTCGGCTTCGGCTCGGTGGAGGATGCGGGCGCCTGCACGGCCGCCATCATCGGCGCCGGCATCATCCCGGTGGCGATCGAGTACATGGACCGCGAGGCGATCCTCATCACCGAGGATTTCGCGCAAGCCGGCTACCCGCGCGACGCCGAGGCCATGCTGATCATCGAGGTCGAGGGCTCGGACGCCGAATGCACGGCGATGCTCGCCCGGATCGAGGCCATCGCCAGCGACTTCAACCCGACGAGCCTCCGGGTCTCGAAATCGGAAGCCGAGAGCGCCGCGATCTGGAAGGGCCGCAAGTCCGCCTTCGGCGCCACCGGCCGGATCTCGGACTACATCTGCATGGACGGCACCATCCCCACCGGCCAGCTCCCCGGGGTGCTGGAGCGCATCGGGGCGATCTGCGCCGCGAAGGGCCTGCGCGTCGCCAACGTGTTCCATGCCGGCGACGGCAACCTCCACCCGCTGATCCTGTTCGACATCAACACGCCGGGCGAGATGGAGAAGGCGGAAGCCGCCGGGGACGAGATCCTCAAGCTCTGCGTCGAGGTCGGCGGCTGCCTCACGGGCGAGCACGGCGTCGGCATCGAGAAGCGCGAACTCATGCGCTTCCAGTACGCCCAGGCCGATCTCGAGCAGCAGATGCGGGTGAAGAACGTCTTCGACCCGCACTGGCTGATGAACCCCGCCAAGGTGTTCCCGCTGGAGGGGCGCCTGGTCGCCTGATCGCCCGAGTCTCCGGGTGTCTCGGTCCCTCAGGCCTCGGCGCCGAAGGCCTCGCAGCGGAAGGCGCCGTAATCGGTGCGGGCCAGGCGCTCGGCCAGCGCCGGCAGGAACAGCATCGCCTCCTCGCCGAGGCGCCAGGGCGGGTTGACGATCACGAGGCCGCTGCCGTTGAGCCGGGTCGGGTCGGGCTCGGAGACCATCAGGTCGAGGCGCAGGGCCGGGCGGGCGAGCTCCCGGTCGAGCTGGGCCACCATGTGGTCGACCTTGGCGACGTCCTTGATCGGGTACCAGCCGAGATAGATGCCGGTCGGCCACTTGCGCACCGCCCTGGCCAAGGCCGCCCCGAGGCGGTCGATCTCGCCGAGCTCCTCGTAGGGCGGGTCGATCAGCACAAGGCCGCGGCGCTCGGGGGGCGGGATCAGCGCGTTGAGCGCCGTCCAGCCGTCGAGATGCATCACCTTCGAGAGGGAATCCTGGTTGAAGCGCGCCCGCAGGGTCTCGGCGTCGGCCGGGTGCAGCTCCACGAACACGCCCTGGTCGCTGGGGCGCAGGAATTCGCGGATGAGCGCGGGCGAGCCCGGATAGGTGTCGGCCCCGTGCCGGTCCTGCACCGCCGCCACCGCCGCCCGGTAGGGGGCGAGCAGGGTCTCGACCGCCTCCGGGAACGGCGTCGCGAGGCGGCCCCAGCCTTCGTGCCACTCGCCCGTGCGCCCGGCCTCGTCGGCGGTCAGGTCGTAGAAGCCGAGGCCCGCATGGGTGTCGATCGCCCGGAACCCCGTGGGCTTCAGGCAGAGATGGGCCAGCACGCGGCTGAGCACGAGGTGCTTCAGGACGTCGGCGAAATTTCCGGCGTGGAAGGCGTGGCGGTAATTCATGACGTCCGGACCTGTCTCACCGCGGGCCCCGGCGGGCGGGCCCGGGGGCGGAGCGCGGCATCCTCTACCGCGCGGCGTCGATGGCCACCTCGCCGGCGCGGCAATGCTGGCGCGCCACCTCGGGGCAGGGGGTGAAGCCGCGCAGGTCCTTGGCAAAGCAGATCCGCACCTCCTGGAGCTGGCCGCCCCGGCAGGTCACCGACATCATGTCGGGGCGCAGGCCCCGGTTGGCCGCCACGAACTGCCGGGCGACCTCGATGGGCGCCATCCGGATGTCGCGCTCGGGGGCCTTGAAGGCGTCCGGGATGGTCACCGCCGCCCGGGCGTCGCGCGCCGCCTGGAAATACGAGACCGGGTCGAGGCCCGAGCAGGTGCCGTGGGTGCGCCACTCGTGCCGGGCCAGCCCCTCGCTCGGATAGACCTCGCCCGCCACCGCGATCGCCTGCCGGGTCGGCGCGCGCGCGACGGACGAGCAGTTCGAGGGGTAGCCGCGGCTGTATTGCGGCCAGAGCCCGTGCACGACGAAGCCGAGGCCGCGCCCCGGCCGGCACTGGCCCTCCGCCTCGCGCCGGGCGCCGGGCCCCTCGCAGTAGGTCGGCGACCAGGACAGGGCCAGGACGTAGAAGTCGAACGCGCCCGGCGTGCCGCCGCGCTCGAAGCCTTGAGCCAGCGCCCCCGGCGCCGTCAGCGCGAGGGCGAGACCCGCACCGGCGAGGCGTCGAGAGCGCCGAGAGGCGTGACTCACGGACGGGCTTCGCGGCAGGCCGAGGAATAGGCGTAGGCGAGGTTGCGATCGAGGCCGTGGACGCAGAACTCGATGCCCCAGTCGGCGCCGATGATCCCGAGCCCGTCGCGCACCGAGTAGTCCACCTTGCGGCGGACGCCGTCCGAGGTGGTGGCCACGGCGCTGCAGAAGCGGCGCGGCACGTAGTCGAGGCCCCAGGGGCGCCAGGCCGTGCGCTCGATGTGCTCGTAGCGCAGGATCGTGAGGGAGGAGTTCCAGAACTTCGCCTCCTTCTCGGCGAAGTGCGTCGAGAGCCGCTCCAGCACCTCGGGGGCCTGGCAGCCGGGGATGTCGGCGTCGTAGTTGAACTCGCGCTCCTCGGCGGGGGTGATCTCCTCGCGGCCGGAGCGGGCGAGCGCCGGCTGGAGGGCGCCCGCCAGGACGAGGCCGAGGGCGAAGGCGGTGGAGAGGGGATTCGGGCGCATGCCGGCGTCTTTGTTCCGCTGGAGTCCGTGAACGTCCCGGAACGATGGCGCCTCGCATCGCCCTGTCAAGCACGGGGCCGGGCGCCGCGTCGCTTTCCGGGCGCCCTGGGTTGCGCCGGGCACAGTCCGGACGGGTTCGGGCGAGGCCTCAGTAGATCGGTTCGGCGAGGCCCGGCGCGGCCAGCGAGAGCGGCTCGGCGGCGAAATCCTCCGGGGGGAGGGCGGTCGCGACC